>NZ_VIKZ01000109.1:0-29954 GCF_009711985.1 Dolichospermum sp. UHCC 0260
TCTGGAAAAACGTTTCTGGAAACTATCTGCATATCTGGAGTTTAGATAGTAACTGGAATTTTGTTTCTTCAGAAGGACAATTTGGATTAAATTCGGCTGATGCTTTCACTCAAGAAACTAATTTCGGCATAGATGCTAATGGTGATGGTATTATTGGCAATCCTTACACAGTAATTGAATCAGCCGGCAATACTAAACTGGTCAAAGATACAGCTAATAAATACTTTGTCCAAGTGGGAACAGCTACCCCAATTGCTATTCAAAATAGTGGAGTGCAAATCTTCCCAGATATCTATCCAGGATGGCAAACTTTAGCAGTGGAAACTGTGAATGGGGATAACCAAGTTCTCTGGAAAAATACTGCTGGAAACTACTTGCATATTTGGCATTTGGATAATAGCTGGAATCGCGTTTCTTCCGAAGGACAATTTGGATTAAATTCTGCGGCAGCTTTCACTCAAGAAACTAATTTTGGCATAGATGCCAATGGTGATGGTATTATTGGCAATCCTTACATTGCTATCGTTTAACTTAGAGGTTGTTTGAAAAGTATTAGATGAAACCGATAATCTCCAGAAACCTAACCCCCCTTCCCCCCTTCCCTACAAGGGAATGGGGGTTTCAAAGCCTCTCCCCGCGTCGGGGAGAGGTTTGGAGAGGGGTTTATTTATACATTAAAAACTTTTCAAACATCCTCTTAGAAGCTAGAAGCCTCTCATTTCCTTATCGGGCAGGTGAGGGGCTTCTACTTTTTTAAGCTAAAATTCAGATATAGCAGAATTTAGCTCAAACCCTACTTTCTGTAGATAAATCAGTTTTGATGTTGTCGCAGAACGTTGTCGAAAAATAAGATAATTTTGCCCAGATTTAACAGAGCTTTCATTGTTTTTTGCAAGTTGAGTTGTATTTTGAATGTGCCATGACAGGCTTGCGATAAAACTGATCGCAAAGAATACAGATCGAAATCTCATCCTGAGTATCTCGCTCCTAAACTCAATGCTGATAATAGCTTTTTCAAGTTGGAGGTGACTATTCTTGTTATTAATACTAAGTATTTCAGATGACAAGAATTATTACCAAAGACAAAACTACTTAATTTTCTGTTTAATGAAAGTCACCACTTGATTAAGCTGTTTTTTCAAGTTGTCAATTTCTCCTTGCATCTTGACAATTTTATCATTTAGTAATTTGATGTCAGCAGATGAATCTACACCATTAGCAGCAGCAGTGGCTGGAACGAGTTGTTGATTTGCAGAACTAACTGGAGGTGTATTTAAGGCTGAACGGGGAATTTTCGACTTCACCATTGCTGACTTAATAGCCCCAATGAGTTGCTTTTGATCAAAAGGTTTACCCAGAAATTCAAAATATTCAAATGGTTCTACAAATTTTTCCGTTACCTCTTCCTTGCGGCCTGACATGATCACCAAGGGAATTTTCCGTAACTCTGGTTGAGCTTGAATATTCTGGAAAACCTCCCAACCACTCATTTTCGGCAGTAGGAAATCCAGCATGATCAAGCTGACTTTTTCCTGACGCATCAGATTGTATCCTTCCAACCCATCCTTTGCCTCAATTACCTCAAAATTACCCGGAGCTAACATTTCCCGTACTTTTACCCTGACAACGGTAGTGTCGTCAATAACTAAAATTTTGTTACTTGCCACAACTGATTACTCTCCTAAAAATTTTATGTTTAGATGGCTGGTTGCCCACTGCTTTTAAGAATTCTCTCGCTATATCTCAAATTTATGTAGATTGGGGAAGAGTATTTTCTAAGACAAATTCTCAAAATGCAAGTGTTGTATGAAACTTTTACTGACGTTTTGATCAATTTGTACCATATTTGTCTAAACTACACATTTTTGAACTTTCTCCTCCCCCTATTCCCTATTCGCTACTATATGAATTCTCCACAACAAGTTGATATCAAGTCAGAAATTATGACTATGCCTAGCTGGTTGCGTCGCCCTCTTGGCAAAGCTAGTGAAATCTCTACTGTCCAACGTATCATTAAGCAACGACAAATCCACACAATTTGTGAAGAGGGGCGTTGTCCAAATCGGGGTGAATGCTACGCCCAAAAAACGGCAACTTTTTTATTAATGGGTCCAACTTGCACTCGCGCCTGTGCTTTTTGTCAAGTAGATAAAGGTCATGCCCCAATGGCTTTGGATGAACAAGAACCCCAAAAGGTGGCAGAATCAGTACAACTTTTAGGGTTGCGGTATGTGGTATTAACTTCTGTAGCTCGTGATGACTTAGCTGACGGCGGAGCAGGTCATTTTGTCAAAACAATGGAAACTATCCGCCACCTGAACCCTGAAACTCAAATTGAAGTCCTGACATCAGATTTTTGGGGTAGTGGGGGTGCAGAAGTTCAACGTCACAGCCTAGCGATGATTATTCAGGCTCAACCAGCTTGTTTTAACCATAATGTTGAAACAGTCCGCAGGTTAACCCCAACCGTGCGCCGAGGGGCAAAATATGACCGCTCCTTGGCTGTATTAGCGACAGTTAAAGAGTTGAATCATCAGATTCCTACAAAGTCAGGTGTGATGGTGGGACATGGAGAAACAATAGAGGAATTAATTGAGACAATGGCGGATTTACGATCTGTAAAATGCGATCGCCTCACCATTGGCCAGTATATGCGTCCTTCTTTAGAACATCTACCCGTCCAAAAATACTGGACTCCAGCCGAATTTACCGAACTGAGCAATATAGCCCAGGAAATGGGATTTAATCACGTCCGTTCCGGTCCCCTGGTTCGCAGTTCCTACCACGCCGGTGAAGAATAGGGGTAGGGGAGTAGGGGGAGGGGGAGTAGGGGGAGTAGGGGAGCATGGATATAAATTTCTTTATTTACTTCTTTCTTCCTCCTGACTCGGTGACTCGGTGACTCGGTGACTCCTGATTCCTTACAAAAACATTTTTAAAGAATTTGCAAAATTGGCGCGTGAGTTTGCTATTTCTTAAAAAGTCACTAAATTAGGAGAACCGCTTATGACTGCTAAGAGCAAACCTGCTGCTAAACCTTCCTACGTTTTCCGTACTGGTTGGGCATTGCTACTTTTGGCTATTAACTTTTTAGTAGCAGCTTACTACTTCCACATCATTGACTAGTTAGAAGTAGGCTGGTGCTGCTTAAATCGTGCCTTTGAATAAACCCTTGGGGCGAATAAGCAGCACCAAAATCATGATTAATAGGGCTACACCTTGCTTATACTGTGAACCTAGCCAGGGGGTGCTAACTTCTTGGGCAATACCAATAATAAACGCTGCGGCGATCGCTCCGTAAGGATTGCCAATTCCGCCCAAAATCACTGAAGCAAACAAAGGTAAAATCAAAAACCAACCCATATTTGGACGCACGGCGGTAATTAGCCCGTACATACTGCCACCTAAAGAAGTAAATGTCCCAGCAATTACCCAAGTCCACAAAATTACTCGATCAACATTAATACCAGAAACTCTAGCTAAATCTAAATCATCAGCTACTGCCCGCATTGCCTTACCAATTTTGGTATTTTGCAGCAAGTAGTGAAGCGATAAAATCGCCATAATCGCTAATCCCAGCACCAATAATTGATTTTGCGGTACTTTTAATGTCCCAAATTCTAAAGCCGGAATCACAGGCAAATTATAATTTTGGTTTTTACCTCCCCAGAGAAAAATAATCCCATTGCGGAGAAATAAAGCTAGACCGATAGAGATAATAATCAGAGTTGTCGCACTAGCACGGATAGACCGCATTTTTGACCACAGCAACTTTTCTGCTAGTAACATTCCTCCCACAGTTCCCAAGGTAGCCACAATCATTGACAGCCAAATATTTAGACCCATACCATTGACTATAAGGGTTAAATAAGCTCCCAAAGTGAGAAAATCACCGTGGGCAAAATTAGACAACCGCAAAATCCCATAGGTTAAGGTCAGTCCAACTGCTGCTAGGGCGATAATGCTACCTACAGCAATACCGTTGATAATTAATTGAGCAAATTGTTGTATATCCATAAATATGAAGTTACGGTGAAATTATTGTGAATTTTTGAAGTTGCTATTCAGTCAGAGGGAACAGAAAACTTATGTAGTGCGGGCATCTTGCCCGCTATATATGCAGGGGAAACGCATCTAAATATTATTGACAAAATACCGTTTTAATGTATAAACCAAGAAATCCCTATTTATCGTTTGATTGATTTTTTCAGGATCATAGTGATGGACTAAAATATTGTCAATAAGTGGTCGTTAATGCGAATATTTTGGTCATTATTGAGATTGAATCGCCCTTATTGATAAGATGCGCTTTCCCTGGGGAAACCCCGTCCCTGCGGGTGCAAAACATTTCAGCAGTTATTAAGTAGGTTGGCGTTAAAAATTCTCGTTATAGCAAGGCAAAAGGCACTCATGCAAGAGGCAAGGGTGAAGAAGTTTTCAGCGATTTTACATTTCTTTACACAGTTTGGTTTTATTGTGTTGACTTACTTACCTCTTGCGAGAAATCCAGGAAAAAGGGTTAAGCAATTACGAGTTTTTCTCCTTTGAGCATCCGCGAAGCTGCTTCTAAAAGTGCTTCTTCTAAATAGGGTTTAGTTAAGTAGCCACTAGCCCCAAGCTGTAGCGCCATTTGTCTATGTTTGTCAGCACCACGAGAGGTAAGTATAGCAATAGGTAGCTGGTCAAAAGAACTATCTTTTTGAATCCGTGAGAGAAATTCTAGTCCATCACAACGAGGCATTTCGATGTCACAGAAAACGATATCGCAAGGTAAACCGGAACGAAGTTTATCCCAGGCTTCTTGTCCATCACGGGCTTGTTCTACACGATATCCAGCTTTTGTAAAGGTCAGAGATAAAAGTTGTCTAACTGTGATCGAGTCATCAACAATTAATACTGTTATTTCTACCTTATCAGCGAGTGGGATGTCTATTGAGGATAAACCTGAGTGCTGCCAATTGCCACCGATATGTTTAGGCATCTTACCTTGGAAGATATCAATAATTTCCAATACGTCAGCGATAGGCATAATCATACCATCGCCAAGAACTGTAGCACCAGCTATACCACTGGGTTTAGGTGCTGGACCTTCAAATTGCTTAATTACAATTTCCTGTTCACTCAGAATTTGATCAATTTGTAAAGCAATCATTGTATTCCCTGAGCGGACAATGATTACAGAAATCAGATCATCATCTTTTTTAGCCCCATAGACGTTCCCACGGGTAAGCTGACGATTAAACACTAAGATGTCTTTTAAAGGTTGGAAGGGGAGGTTAATATCTCTCCAAACAATAAATGATTGTCCCTCAGCATCTTGCTGAATGTTTTTGGCTGCGATACTTAGAGTATCCTCTACACCATCCATGGGAAAAGCGATTCTGGTGCGATCACAGATGCAGAATAGGGCTTTACAAATACTCAGAGTCAGTGGCAGACGAATTGTAAAGCTAGTTCCTTTACCTAGTGTGGAGTCAGTCCCAACGGTCCCGCGAATTTCGCTGATATCGTTTTGGACGACATTCATGCCCACACCCCTGCCTTTGATATCGTCTACTTCATCGGCGGTACTGAAGCTAGGGAAGAATAAAAGTTCATAGGCATCTATCCGAGGCATGGTTTGTGCCTGTTCAGGGGTCAGGATACCTTTTTTAACTGCCTTGTTTTTAACTTTTTGATGATCAATACCAGCGCCATCGTCACTGACAGAAATAATGGTTTGGTTTCCTTGTTGTAAGGCGCGAATATTAATGATACCTGTGGGTGATTTACCCGCTGCTTGCCGGATTTCTGGGGTTTCAATGCCGTGGGCGATCGCATTATTGACCATGTGAGTCAAAGGATCTGTCAGATGATCTAAAATCATCTTGTCAACCAGGGTATCAACACCTTCTGTGACTAACTCTACCTGTTTGCCATATCTAATGGCATTATCCCGCACTCCTCGCCGTAAGCGATCAACAGCTTGGGCAAATGGCACCATTCGGGCTTTTGTTAGTCCTGCTTGTAGCTGGCTAGTTGCTTGGCGTAACTGTCGGACTACCTGTTCTGTTTCTTCGGTAATAAAGTCAATATCACTGGCTGACTCCCGGACTCGCACGATGAACTCAATCATTTCTTGCGCCAGGATATGAAAAGGCGTAAATCGATCCATTTCGATTTCGCTGAACCCACGATTATGGGAATTGCCCGATGAATTATCATATTCTCTAGAGCGGCGAGTGGAGAGAAGAGAGGATTCTACGAGCGATCGCTCGTAGTATTCCTGCATCCTCATTCCCACATCGGAGAGGTGCTGCACCTGAAGCAATAGGCTATCTAGTGCCTGTCGCAGACGTTCATGATCCTGCTCTAAGGTGTTGCGATTTACCACCAACTCCCCAACCAGGTTACTCATATCATCCAGTTGTTTAACTGGAATTTTCATGCTTTCTTCTTTTATCGTCCGTCGAGTCATGGGACGGGGGATTTTACTTGTAGAAGTTTTTCTTGATGTTGCTGATGAGTTAGATATTTTTTTATCAGCCTGTTCTAACAAGTTTTCTAATTCACTAAATTCATCTTCTAGTCCCAAGAGGTTGTCCTGAGCTTGTCGAAGGGGCAAAAAAGTATTTTGAGACTTAACTACAGTAGGTTGAATAATTATTGGTGGCTGTGAACTAATCTTTAGTCCATTATCTTCATTCTCACTCAGCAATGCTTCTAATGCTGCAAAATCTTCATCTTGAATAGATTCCTGACGGGTACTTTCTTCTGGGAATGCGGACAAAAATGCTTCTATTGCCGCAAATTCATCCAGTAAAGATAGTTCTACCAGAGTTGCGCTGGCAGGTTCATCTAAAAATGCTTCTATTGCCGCAAATTCATCTAATGAAAATTCTTCTCCATTTGCCAACTCTAATTGTGGAGAAGTTTCACCCACTACAGAAATATCTGTTTCTGGTTCTGTGGTTACATCTCCAAAATCACCAAATAAATTATCTTCAGTTTGCGTCTGGCTATCAGTATCTGATGTGAAAAATAAATCAAAAGATTGTTCTTGTGCTTGGGAAATCAGATCAAACTCTTTTGTATCTAAACTATTATTTGTAGCTGAAAGCTGATTTTTGGGAACAATCTCAACTGATGCACTAAATAAACTTTGCTCTAATTCTTTAGCTATATCTTGATTAACTGAAGTAGTAATTTCTGAGTCTGTTGTGTCCAGATCATCCCAGAAGTTATCTAAATTATCTATTGAATTAGCAAGATTAGTTGTAATTTCTGATGTTCCAAATAAGTCATCAATTTCATTTGTTACCGGTGGTGGATTTTTTGCTACTTCTACAAACAGATTATCTAATGATAAACTTTCTGGTGCTGATGGTTTTATTTTTGATGTTTTTATGGTTGTAGGAATAATTTTTGCGGAAGAATTAGCATTTTCATCTGCCTGACTTTTTGCGTATTTATCCTCCTCTAATAACAAATTATCAAAACTGATTTCAGAGGCACTGGCTATTTCTGAGAGGGCAATATTTTCTGCTTCAGTTATTTCAAATATAACCGACAATTCATCGTCTTCAGTGAATGTCAATAATTCTTCTAACTTATTAGTGTTAGTTGCCTCATTTTCAGGATCAAGCTGGCGATATTCTCTAGAAATTGAGATTAATTCTGTGAGAACATCATCTGAGGGGAATTGTAAATCTGGACTATTGTCCAACAGATTACCAAATTCTATCGGTTGAGAATCAACTGTTTCCGATTGCAGATTTGACAAAGAGATATTGTCTGTTTCTAATAAATTGTCATCAAATAAGACAGTTAACTCATCTCCATTGTTTGCAGTTGTTTCATGTTTATCGTCATTTTCAAAGAAAAGGAAATCAGCTAAATCGTGATGATTCTCTTCAACTTCACTATTAGTAATTAGTAGTTGATAGTTAGTGATATCTTCTAATATTTCTTCTTGTTGCCAATTATCATCTAAATCAGGTGTATCACTTTCAAATAAATCAGCAAGACTGTTTAACTCAGAAAGTCCTATCTCTGGAGGATTGTGAGTCAAGATTGACTGATGATGATTAAACAACGATTGATTAATAAATTCAGTTGTGTTAGTGGTATTTAGTGCTGCTAATGGTTCTAAATTTAGTTCTGTTGTGTCTGTAAATAAAGTTTCCTCAGCTTCCGTTTCCTCAAATTCCAATAACTCGAGTTGTGGGAGAGGAAACAGAGTTTCTAGCTGTTGACTAATCGCGATTTTTGCATCTTGATTTTGAAGAACTAATTCTTGAGCCTGTTTAATTTCAGTAATAATAATTTTGGCTAAAGTCAGATAACTATGATCAGGATTGGATATGGCAAGGGCTGCCGATTCACACAAACTACACCAATTTGATAAATTTAAGTCTCTACCAATTTTTACTAATTGATGACAGCATTCTTGCAAATTTTCGCGGGAACGCCCTAAGTTAGTTTGTTTAAACTGTTGCAGCATTTCCCGCAGAATTTCTAATACCTGCCCTTGAAACTCTGTCCAATCCTGATTTTGTCTGGTTGTTACAGGTGATTTCTGGATCTGTGGAATCACAGATATTGGTGGTTGGAGATGATTGTGATTAAGGTTGTTTACTCGATTATTTCCTTGCTTTAACAGTGTTTCTATATGCTCATTCAGCCATTGCATGACTGGTTCAGTTTTAAGCATCAAAGCTTGAGCTTTTTCTGCTGATAAACCAAAGGGATTGCCAAGACTGTCTATCAGCGCTTTTAATGTATCACAGACATCCAGCAGTAAAGATTCTAGCCTTTGGTCTACTTGAATAGGATGCTCCTTCAGAATCTTGAAGCAATCCTCAAGTCGGTGGGATGTTTGCTGAATACTACTTAGACCCAACATGGCCGCACCACCTTTGATAGAGTGGGCTGCACGGAAGACTTCATTAATCATTTCTGAATCTTCCAGGGTACTTTGGAGATTCAGCAATCCCTGTTCAATAGTGTTTAGGTGTTCCCTGGCTTCTTCGAGAAAGTAACCTAAAATCCGTTGTTGTTGTTCCGGCTGCATAGTGAGTTAAATCAGCTTACTAAGGGTAAAAGGTTAAAGAAAAGGCGCATAGCAAACAAAAAAGGTAAAAGACTAGGTATAGAAGTAGACATTGATTGTCACTTTTGCCCTGTTACTTTTGCCCATTACCTCGATTCAATAGTTTCCACTCGGAAGCGTTCCACAGAGGCAATCAAGTCTCGGGATACTCCCACTAAATGTTGCAATGCTCCAGAAATCCGCTGTGCTTCTTGAGAGGTTTCTTGTGCCGTTAGTTCCACAGATTGCATTACTTGTGCCACAGCACGAGAAGTTTCCGTTTGTTCTACGGTATCACTGGTAATTGATCTTACCAAAATATCAATATGATCGGCTACTTGGATAATATTGTCTAGCGATCGCTTGGCTTCTTCTGCTAATCTAGTTTGATGAATTACCTGTTGTGTCCCTTCTTCCATAGCTGTCATAACGGAGCTAGTTTCGCTTTGAATTTGCATCACGATTTGCTCAATTTCTTTTAAGGACTTAGCAGATCGATCTGCCAACTGTCGCACTTCATCAGCTACAATAGCGAATCCTCTACCTGCTTCTCCCGCTCTTGCCGCTTCAATACTGGCATTAAGAGCTAACAAATTGGTACGGGAAGCAATTTGTGAAACTATGGCAACAATAGAGTTAATTTCTTGGGAAGATTCCGCCAATCGTTTCACTTTTCGGCTAGTTTCTGCCACTGTTTCCCGAATTTCCAAAATCCCTACCACCGTATTTTCTACCGCTTCTCCCCCTTTCTGAGCGATTTTACTGGCTTCACGGGCTACAGTTTCCGCTTCCTTGGCTGCTTCTGCTACCCGTTGGATGGAATCAGTCATGACCTGGACGGAATTCAAAGTCACAGCTAACTCTTCTGCTTGTCGTAAAGCATCCCCAGATAAGGCTCTAGCAAAAGTTTCGGAATTGGTTGAACCTTTGGTCACATCCCGTGCCACCACTTTTACCTGTTGGACAATATCCCGGAGATTTTGAATTGTCAGGTTAAAGGCATCAGCAACCGCTCCCAGTACGTCGGCTGTGACTTCGGCTTGAACTGTCAAATCTCCTCTGGCTGCTCCTTCTACGTCATCCAGAAGGCGAATTACCTGACGTTGCAGGTTTTCTTTAGCTTCTTCCATCTCCATGGCTTTGCGTTGGGCTTCATTCGTAGTTGTGAAAATTACCCTAGCCATATCATTAAAGCCAGTGGCTAAATAGCCTAATTCATCTTGTGAATAGACTGTTGCTTCCACATTCATATTGCCTTGACGGACAGAATCAAACTGACTTTGCAGATCCTTAGTAGTCCGGCGAATTTGTTTGAGAGTGAGATTACTCATAAACCCAGCGGTAGCTGCACCTGTAGCTCCTGCGGCTAAGGCCATTAACCAACCTGTATTTCTCACGGATTCCCGTTGTTGAGCCGGTGAAATTGAAATTGCCGCCGCGCTCACAATAGCTACACCCACTAGTGATACTAAGCCGACAGTTCCGGCTATCCACCATTGTTTTTTCTCGAGGGAGGCGTTTTCAAAGGGTCCAAATAGGCCTTGGTCAAAGGCTACATTGGGTACTGTCTTCGCCACCTCTGATTGGGTAAAAACAGGAACTGCTTCTTGAGCGCCAGTAATTGTGAATAGTTCTTGATCACGATAACTGCGATCTTGATAAGCATCGCTTTCTTGATCATTGAATGAGTCATCAACAAATTGATTTAGCGAATTTCCCCGACTATCTGGAGATTCTGACAGCATTCCCCCATCGCCAAAACTGCTATCTTCAGTGAGATCAAATCCTGCTATATCACCGAGATCATCGAATTCATCAAAGTCGTTTAAAAACTCTATATTATTCTTATTACTGCCTCCACTGGAGATATTACTAGTATCTTTAGTGGAAATAAAGGTTTCAGCACCTAAATCTCCTTCATTCTCTGCCCCAAAAGCAGATTCAAACGCATCTAAGTCAAAACTATCATCATCAAAGTTATTTTTTGCTGATGAAGAGTTGAAATTAAACTGCCGTTGTGGTGGCGCAGAATTGTTGGTAAATGATGCCGATATTGGTTGATCTTGATTGTTGTTGATTGCCTGTTCGTTAATCTCTAAATATGTATCGTTTTCGCTGGGGGTTAAATCTTCAAAGTTATCATCCATTAAGTCGTCTATATCTTCCCCCATCAATATCTCAGTCTGATTTTCAGAGTCATAATCAAGGGATAATTTAGTTGCTGCAAAAGGTGAATAGCTGCTGGAATCATCACTAATTGCTGAAGTTTCATTAGCTAAATTGTGATTAATAACAGCCTGATTATCACCGCCAGAAATATCTTCTTGCCAAAAAGGTGGTAACTCTAATTGACCTGATATTGGATCACTGGTGAGATATTCGGTAGGTACACCAAAGGGATCATCACTCATGACACCATCTAAGGCATTGCTGTCAAATTCCATACTATCTGGATGACTTGCGAACGGATTATGTTCTCGAGGATCTAGGGGTGGCTCATATTCTGCAAAGGAGTTCATTTCCACACTGCGGCTATGCAAATTCCCCATCATCCCTAAATCCAAAGATTCTCCAGTTGTCACCAGACCATGAAATGGAGATTTATAATCACTAAAAGGCTCTGTATACTGATCTATAGTTGCAAGACAATTATTAACAAGACCAATAACTTCTTCTTCGCTTGTTAAATACAATACGCTTTGGTAGCTATCTTTAGCCACATCGTATTGTTGCAACATATAGTATGTATGTCCCTTTAACAAATGTAAGTTAGGGTCAGTTGGTGAATTTTGCACCAACTTATCAATTAATACCGCGGCTAATTCATAGTCTTGTTGCTCATAAGCTATTCTTGCCCGATCATAAGTTAGCTCTTGATTATCTATACGTGCTTCCATATCCTCCCTCCCTAGTTCATTCTGCCCACCGCGCACTTCGCAAAATTGCTATTTGATCCAGTAGTCGTAAATATTTTTTTTCTTTTTCTGTATCAAATAACCACTCTCCCCGCAAAAACGGAGCCATAGCATCTGGTACGTTATTTTGTGGCTTTAGATACTGTACATCAAGCCAGTCCATCCCACAAATTTCTTCTACTCCTAAGCCTACTATCGTATCTTGATCTTCAATGGCAATGACAGGGATTTCTGAGCAATCCGTGTTTAATGGGGTTGTTTCACCGATAAATTGCCCCAAATCAGCCACCCAAATCAAGCGTCCCCGTAAATTTAGCGTTCCTAAAAGTAAGGGAGATGTATTAGGAATTGGTGTAATCCGATCAGGACTAAGTTCAATTACTTCCCGAATTCCCATAGCTTGTAATGCAAATTCCTGACGTGAGGGCAGATAAAACCGCAAATGCAACTCACCTTGGGGACTTTCTAGTTGTAATTCGGGACGGAATTGATCTTGCTCACTTCCATTTAAAAAATCTGGTTTGTTAACCATATTATTTTCATCCTTGTCCTCGCAGCAGTTGTTTGACTGTTCCTACCAACTCGATTGGTTGAAAGGGTTTAGCTATATAGGCATCTGCCCCTTGTTTCATCCCCCAATAGCGATCGAATTCTTCACCTTTAGAAGAACACATGACTACAGGAACATTTTGGGTTTTAGGATCAGATTTTAAGCGCCGACAGAGTTCATAGCCATTCATGCGGGGCATGACAATATCCAAAACCACCAAATCGGGAGGTGCTTTGTGAATGGCTTCTAAAGCTTCTGCGCCATCGCTTGCATGAGTAACTTCTAAGCCACTAGCTTTCAGAAGGTCTGTCATCATCTCTCTTTGGACGATACTGTCCTCAACAATTAGAATTGTGCTCATAAATGTCTATTTACCTCCTGATTTAGACTTTCCCTTGAGGAAAATAATTTGCTCTCATGACAAAGATAAACTGTATAAATTAAGTCTATTTTTTCACTACTTTACCGTAGATGGAAGTTGGTTAGACAACTATTTTATTCTTGTGATAACATCTTTTAGCCCATCTTGCACCCAATCAGCAAGTCTTCTATCCTATTTGTACACCTGAACAATAATCTAAATTGAGATATTGCTCTATCAGCATTAGCAATTCTTAATCTGTAAAGGTTTAGTCAGATAATCAGTTGCCCCTACCATCCTGGCGTGAACACGATCAATTCTTGCACCTATTTAGTGATTTTGGCAACTAGTACAGCTTGGCGGAAATAAGTAGACCATTAAAAGCTACGAAACCTTGATTGATTACAAGGCTGAAAAATGGTATGTACATTTACGCCGCACGGTACTAGTGGCGGAATTTCTAAGGTAGTTAATTGTGGTACTAGTACAACACGGCATAAATAAACCAACCATTCTAAATCGTTAAAAAGCCTATACTGTCTTCGTTTTGACTTTTGACTTTTGACTTTTGACTTCCGCCCTGCGGTACTAGTGCTGTCCCTAAATCAAAAATGAAACTGCCTTGGTGTAAGTTTAAGAGATCAAATAAAGTCTCTTGTACTAAGCCATAAATGATTGTTCGCGCAATTTTTGGAGTAATAATATTCTGCCCCAAAAGCGCCCAGATATAAGCATACTCTGGAGAATTGGTGACTGTTAGGGATGCCAGTTCCTTGGATTCAAGTCGCTGTTGGACTCGGTAATGGCGTAAGTAATCGTCAATCCACGATAAACTACTGTCACATGCTTGGCAATAGACAATTTGACTATACGGTATATTTCAGAATACGGAGACAACGTACATCAAAAGGATTCACGGTGTGCTGTATTTAGCAGAAGTACAAAAACAGAAGAGTGGCTTACTTGGTAGTGGCAAAAGCGAACTAAAACTAATCGCTTGTCAACGTAATGATCAAAATTGGAGTCCAATACCGGACGAAATGATTATTGCTGATCAAGCGAGTAAATTAAATGATCGTGCATTGGTACTGGTGGAATTGAGTCCGAATCGTCAAGTACAGCGGATTCAAGATGCAGGTCGTCCATTGGTAAATATTTTGCAGAATTTTTCCCAACAAGTGCAAAAATTTAAACTCAAAGAAGAGGAAATTGATCAGTGGAAACAGTCGCTGATGATCCAGGCTCAGGAACTGAATCGTCGAGAAACCGAGATGGAATTTTATTGGGAGCAAGTACAAAGATTGGAGCATGACTCTAAACGGATAGATACACAGAAACATTTATTTGATACATCTCGTACAGAGATTGATCGATTACGGACAGAGGTTGAAAGTAATCACCGGGATTTAGAAGGGGCTTGGGAGCATTTGCGATTTGAACAGAGTCGCTTGGAGGAGATAAGTTTAAATTATCAAAAGTCTAAATCTGTAGATCAAGAGCGCAATCGAGTCCTGAGTGATTTACTTGATCGCTTATCTAGTCAAACTACTCCCATTGACACAGTTAAGGAAAGTCTTAATTATGCTTTTGAATTTGCAGATCAGCAACAGGATGCTTTAAATCTACATTGGCAAAAGTTGGAAATCCAACGTCATTCAGCTAATCAGCAGCAAAAGGAGGGAGAGGAACTGATGCAAAAGCTGTTTGGTTGCCAAAATGAATTGCAAAAGGTACAAAATTCCTTAGCACAACAAATTACTCAGGTGCAATTGAAAACAACAATAGTTAATAGTAAACAGGAATTAACTACGATACTCAAACAGCAGCTAGGAACGGAGGAGGAGTTTTACCAAAAGCTACATCATTTGGCAGCTAACACTGAAACTGAAGTTCCTAAATGGGGAATTGATGTAGCAGCCTTGCAGAAAATGCCTCTGAAGGAATTGGAGCAAATGGTGCAAAATTGGCAGGAGAAGTTAGACAGGGATTCTGATTTTGTGCAAGAACAAGAACAGGAACTTCAATACAAGCAAAAATTTATAGAAGAACTTCAGGAAAAAATTGTCCATTCCGCTGGGGGAGAACGGGTAAATTTAGAATTAGAATTAGCTGATGAACGGGATCTTTGCCAGATGCTAAACGAAAGTCTAGTTGGGCAAAGACGCAATTTGATCGGACAGCAAAAAACTCTCCAGCAAAAACAAGTTGTATTGTGGCAAAGACAAGGGATTGCGGTTGTCAGAGAAGGTGAATCTAGTAATTTAGAATCAATGGTTTTGCAACTTGAAGCCCAAAAACAGCAAAAATCTACCCAAATCCAGAAGCTAGAGGGTGACATGGTGCAGATGCTGACTACTATCGCCGCAGATCAAGAGACAATTGATCATCAAACCCAGGAAGTAGAAGCAAAGCGTCAGGAAGTCAACTCCCTAGAGGAGCAATTACTAAATTTACGAACAGCAACTGCTGAATGCTGGGGAAGAGTTAATCTTTATCAAGAAGCTCTGCAACCTATTCAGGATGCTCTTGATGGTTTACGGGATCAATTACAAAATATTTCTGAATCTTTAACTCAAGTCCAAGCAAGTGGTAATTCTCAATTTCTGATTGTTACCCAGATGCGTCAAACTCTCCAGAGTTTTATGAGTCTAACTCTCTCCCAGGGGTAAGTAACTAGTACCGCAGGGCGGAAGTCAAAAGTCAAAAGTCAAAACGAAGACAGTATAGGCTTTTTAACGATTTAGAATGGTTGGTTTATTTATGCCGTGTTGTACTAGTTGCTTATTTGCTCATTTTTCTTAATGGATGCTACGGATACAGATCCTTCTTTTTTTGATTAAGTTATACTCAACACGGCTTAATTATTTGATTTAAGCGGGTAGGGGTTTAGCATTGCTAAACCCCTACAAATCTAGGTTTTTCGTGATTTTACAAAAGTCCATGTCCCAACCGTTTTGAGTATATATAAATCCAGTCACCTTGGACTATTGCTGTCCAATCTCCAGGAAAAGGATCTGTTCGGGAACGATTGGGGGCTGTGATTAAGGCTGTGATTTTTTCAATGTGTTCAAAATTAGGGGCATCAGGAAGTATTTCTTGAAGTAGCTGACGCATGACCCGACGTTGTAAAGCTAGGGGTACTTTTTTTAATAAACAGCGGTTTACCTTTAAATTACCTTTCTCGCCCTGTACTGAGGCTTCTAGCCGCAACTGATGGGCTGTTTGTTCCAAATACTCTACCTCTGCTTGTAGAAGTTCGGCTGTTTGCGCTAAATTTGCTTCTACTTGGGGATTGAAATTCGCTTTTAAATAGGGGATTAATTCTTGACGAATGCGGTTTCGCGCATATTGTAAATTTTGATTGGTGGAATCTTCCCAAATTGGTAAATTAAACTCTTGACAAAATTGCTCTGTTTGGGAACGGTTAACTTCTAATAATGGACGCACTAACATGATATTGTCAGTTAGGGGACGTTGCCAAGTTAAAGCTTGTAAACCATCAGCACCAGTACCACGCATTAAATTGTATAGTAAAGTTTCCGCGCGATCGCTGGCGGTATGTCCGGTAATAATATATTGATAGTTATAACATTGGGCGATTTTTGTTAAAGCCTGATATCGCCAATTTCTGGCTGTGGCTTCACTGTTAACAGGTTGATTAGCTGTTTCTAAATAGAAGGGTGTGTGCCAAGTTTTCGCTAAATTGGCGACGTGGTGAGCATTAGCTTGGGAGTCTTCACGCCAACAATGATCACAATGGGCTATGGCTATGTTCCACTCCCATTTGGGTTGTAGATCTAATAGTAATTTAATTAAGCATAGGGAATCTTGTCCACCCGATACTGCGACTAATAGCTTTTGATTGCGCTCAAATAGATTACGGGCGCGGATAGTCCGATGTATTTGGGCGTGGAGGGGTGTCCATGTCATAATAGATATTTAATCAAAGGTAAAAAGAGAAACCCGCCAATCACACATAGAACAACGACGAAGAGAACTTTCAAGCCTATACCTAATGTAACTTCCATAGCTAGTAAAGTCAGAAAAACGAAATTGAGAGCAAAGCTGAAGAAAACAATTGGGATAGGGAGGATAACTTGTTTTTGACCAGCTTTAATTTTTTGGATGAACCGCAAAATTTTTTGTGTATTTTGTGGTCTATTTTTTGGATCATGCTCCATTAAATAATCAATTAAATCTTTAAATTCTTCAGAAATTTCTGGGGCTTTATCTTGCCATAATAACTTTCCGGTTTGTCTATCTCTTTGAAAGTTATCGTATCCAGGATAAGTTCCTGTGAGTAAGTGCAGAAATGTCCGCCCTAAGGAGAAAAAATCAGATGTATAATCTACCTCTTTACCGGCTTCTTGCTCTGGTGAACAATAGCCTAATGATCCCACTATTGTAGCCGGAATAGTTTGCTTTTGAATTTTTTGGATAAATTCTTTAACAATACCAAAATCAATTAATACTAATTGACCATCAGGTTTTAACATTATGTTATTTGGCTTAATATCCCGATGTAAATAGTTCTGACTATGAACATGAGATAGAATCAGGGTCAATTGTTCTAGCCATTCGATAGCTTGTTGGCTATTAGGAATTTTGTAATTTTGTTCCAACCATTTACCCAAATCCTGTCCAGCAATTTTCTCCATGACTAAACCATGTAAAGCTTCCGGGGTGTGAGGACATTTAAATTTAATGTAAGCATCCACTTCTACGCGGGGAATTCCCGGATTATTTAATTGTTGTAATACATTAAACTCTTGTTTAAAAAGTCCCAAGACTTTATCACTTGATTGGGTTAAAATTTTAATGACTTTATGATCATTCATTAACCTATCTTCTACTTCAAAAGTTTTACCAAAACCACCATCTCCTAATTCTTGCAGAACATGATAACGATTATGGATAATATCTCCAGGTTCAATCATAGCTTTCTCTCTTTTGGGTTAATCAACTACTTATTTATTTTAGAATTCTTGATCATTTGTTGACAATCTAATTTTGTCAAATCATAGTTCATTGGGACAAATATTGCCCCAGATATGGCACATTTAGTAGGGATAACACGAACTATTTGAGAAGTGTTTTCTATCATATCTCCATCATTATCAAAAGAGATAGTTCCTGAAGCTCCTCCTGTTACCTGTTTTATATTGTTTAATTGCTGCTGTATAGCCAATCTTTGGTTTGGCAAACTAGCAGATATAGATACTTTTTCTAGAGCTTTTGTCAAAACCAAAGTAGCATCATAAGATATTCCGGTTTGAACACCTATGTTAGCAGTTCCCCAAAGTTGTTTAGCTCTTTGAATCATCTCTTTATTAGGACTAGATAAAGGATGCCAAGGAACGACTATTAAAAGTTTTTTGACATTCTGTTTATAGAGTATAGTCTCATCATATAGAGTCGAGTATCCTGCCATTGGCAGTTGATCTTCATTGACATCTATCAGGTTTAAAGTATTTTTAAAACTATAATGATTAACTTTACCATCAGGAATGAGAATCAGTGCTTTTGCCCCTTGCTGCTTAACTTCATTTAAGATTTTACGGGGCATAAATTTAGATATAGATATATCTTGTTCAATTATCTTACTTGCACCTAATTGGTTACGAAATTCTTCAAAAGCAGATTGACTAAAAGTGCTGTTTGGATTGTAAAAAACAGCTACTTTTTCTTTAATAGCTAATTGTGATAATTGCAATTGCTCAATTAATTTAGGAATCTGAAGTTTCACACTGGGGATAGTCCGAAATAAGAAGTTTGGTAAAACTTTCTTACCGGAAAAAAGACTTTTTCTAGCAGCCGTAGCAGGAGCAATAACAACAACTTTGTTCTTTTGATAAACAGGTAAAGCTGCTTTAGTTACTTCAGATGTATAATGTCCAATGACTGCGATTACATCATTTTTAGAAAGCAGATGTTCAGCTAATTTATCAACTGTGTCAGGTTTATTTTCATCGTTAACAACCAGAATTTTTAAACCTGGATTTTTAGGATCTTTGTTGAAATCTTCTTGAAATTGTGCTGCACCTCTTAACAAGGCTTCTGCTATACCTCTAGCATCCTGATTAATAGGAATAACAATAGCAATAGTGTAACTTTTTTTGCCTTGTTGCATCAATTTGGCATTGTTGAGGTAGATTAAAATTTCTGGATTATTTTGATTCTTAAGTCTCTGTTTAGTAAAAAAATCAACAGCTTTTTTAAAGTTACCTTGTTGAAACAATGGAAATTTATTTTTTGTAAAGAGACTTTCTTCTCCACAAGATAAATTGTCATTTAACTCAAAATCTTTACACCAATTTTGAGAAAAAATATTTATCAATAATTGCGGATTAAAAATCAAATATATCCAGGAAGAAAAACTAAGTATCAAGATTATTAAAAATAACCATTTAGCTAAAATTGGATATTTACGGATTTTTCTGGAAAAATTTGTCATTTTAGTCATCTTTTTTAGGGAAACGTCTTTTAATATATTTAATAAGTAAAGGATGCACAATACAAAAAGTTGGTAATCTTTGGCTATCATCCCTTGCAATTAACCCATCTGTACATAATTTATCTATGGCTTGACCAATTTTTGCTTGAGAAATAGAGGGAAATAATTGATAAATTTCAGGAAGTGACATTGGTTCTGTTTCATAAACTAATTTTCGCACAATATTGAGTTCTATATTTGATAAACCAGAAATATGTTTATCAAATAAATCAGTTATGACATCATGAATAAAAAATGTTCCTTTGAGAAAGTCATCAATTTCACCATTATAATTATTTTGAATATGTTGAGCAGCAAATTCTAAAGCTGATGGATGTCCTTGATATTGTTTAATAAGTCTTTCTCTTCCCTTTTCTGACAATTTAAAATTATTCAATATGTATTGAGAATCTTGATTATTTAAACCAGTTAATGTTAATTCTCTAACTCTGGATCTGTCCACAATATCCATTTGTTGATGTGTTTGTAAACTGACAAATACTACGCAACTTTGATGTTCTAATGTTGCAACAGATTTTAAAAGTTTTCCATAGTTAGAATAGTTTATTTTTTGCTGATCTTCTGATATTTCATCAGTTGCCATTAGTTTTTCCCAATTATCAAAAATCAGTAAGCAACGATGTTGATTTAAGAAAGAAATTAGGCTAAGAATTCTCTGAGATATATTTTTTTTATGGGGATTTTTTTCTAAATTATTAGCTGGAAAATATGATTCTATATGAGTTAAAAAATCTTCTAAAAAAGGGGAATATTCAAGCTTCTTCCAGATAATATAATCAAATTTATCTTTAACTTTATCCACAAACTTTCTTAATAGTGGTGTTTTCCCAATCCCACCCATACCAAAAACCCCCACCAAAGGACAGTGTTCGTTAACTATCCATGTTTCTAACTTAGATAATTCTTCTACACGGCCATAGAAATCTTTAGGAACTGGTGCTTCCCGTAAATCTATCCGTAATAAATTGTTTTCTGTGTCTTCCTCAGTACCAGGATGTTCTAAAAGTCGTGGGAGAGTTAAGAAGCAATTCTTTTTGCTAACTTTTCTATCTGTAACTTGACTGAGGTATTTGAATAAATCAGGACCCGTATTATTTTTGATAGTGTCAACAGCATAACCGAGATTATCCATATTGGCATAGGCGATATTTTGCAAAGAATATTCTAAAATCGCTTCTTGACAAGCATTTAAATGAAAATCTATGCCTTTTTCACGCTTTACCCAATCCTTTAATCCTCTAATTATCTGTTTTGTATCCATGGTCTAGTTCTCTCCTGATATCCTGTTCTGGATTGTATCTTAATTTGCCATAACTTTATTAGTTTTATTAGTCTTTATTAGCTAAATACTGATTAGTTAATTGTATTTACAGTTACATCTAATATTGAGATACTTGATTGTGTAAGGACAAAAAAGAGGTTGTTATGGCTTATCAAGATAATTCAGTAATTTCACTGTCAGAAGTTGCTAATGTCAACAGACAGTATAATATTTTGCAGGTAATATCAATACAATCACTGCAAGGGCAAAATATTTGGTTTACACAGAGTCATCAAGGAGATGAGGATGATCCTATAGTTCCTCCTAATTAATTGAGCGGATATTATTTGTCTGGAGAATTAATAATTCTCATCGCTTCCAACTTACAAATTTCTAATTCTGGTAATTTACAATGGGCTTTTTTAAGTTCTTGATCATGGGTATAAAATTCTATAAAATTTCGCCATGATTCTCTAGAAGCTTGCCGATTTCCTTGTGCAGCTTGGACTTGTGCCAATAAGCAATAAGCTGGAGAATAATTGTTTTCTAATTCCAGACAAACAAGTAAATGTTGCTGTGCTTGTTCATAAGAATTTTGCTGAAAATATGCCCAAGCAAGATTTTTGTGTAATGAAACTTTAACTGTGTCATCTTTCACCTTTGACAAAATTGGTTCAATAATTTTCACAGCATCTGCACTATTTCCTTGGAGAATTTGCAACCGAGCTAAATTATTAATAGCAGCATCAGCAGCGCGGTTTTGATATTTAATTGCAATCTGATAGTGATGACAAGCATCATCTAAATTATCTAACTTTTCGTAAGTTGCCCCTAGATTATAGTGAGCAGAACCATGATTTTTATTTAATTCCACTGCTAATTCTAGATAAGATGCAGCAATTATAAAATCATTACTCAGGTAGCTTTCATGTCCTAATTGATTTAGAGATTTAGCAATTTCTTTTTTTTCTTTTTCACTGAAATTCATGCGTCTTAGCACCTTTTTTAATTCTTCTGGAACGGGTTTATAAACTGATAGTAAATACAAGATAGATTTAGTAATATCTTCATGATCTTCATCTTCTGTTTTTGCTAGTTCTTTTGTCCATTTAGATTGACTATCAGTTAATAACTCTGGTTTATATTTAGCAAACAATCCAACCAAGTCTGAGCGTTTGTAACGACGACTATCAGCAGGTTCATTATTCAGTCCAAATTCGTAACATATTCTTTCCACATACTTTCTCACGGATGCTTCTGTAATGTTCATCGCTTCGGCTATATCCATATCTGTATGGCCTGAAAGTATTTTCTGCAATACGTTTTTGCGGTTTTCTGTGAGGTTATAGAATACGCGTTCAAACTCTTGTTGATTCATTCTTGATTTTAATTGCATCAGTTATATATTCACGATTGTGACTATTTTACAGTAATTTAACATCAATTATGCTCTGTGATTATTATCACTTAGGCAAAGGTGATAGTTAAGTACGTGATCTGAAAATTTAAATCTCTGTTATGGGGTTGACACCTGTAAGTAAGTATGTCACACTCGTGTTTAATAGATATGTCACCGAATAGAAATATCAAATTTTGTGACATAGCTGGGGGGGAAGAAATGCTTTTAACAGACTTTACTGGTATCGCAGCTAAGGTCACTTTTACACAGTCTCTAACTCAAAATAATTTCGTTTTTCAGGTTGAAAATTAAGGTTTACCTACATCATGAATAAACACAAGTGCTTTTTAGGGTTAGCTATATTAGCTACTTTAGTCACGACTCCTGCTCAAGCGGAGGAAGTTTCTAGGAAAGCGGCCGACTTAATGTCCCAAAATTCTAACTCGACTGATTCAGTAGATCAAAACACTAATAATACTCAACCAGTCAATACCCCAGCATCCACATATAACAGTGGTGATACCGATTCTAAGCTGCCTGCAAGTAATTACTTTTATTTAGGTGCAAGTGTGGGTCGGGATTTTCCAAGTGATGTAAAGCTAAAAGGAAAAGCCACAGATGCTGCTACAATCCAAGCTTTGCAGAATGCCAATATCCCCAATGAGATTGAAAATGATTTGAACTTATATCCTGGCTCTTATTGGAATATAGCTGGTGGTTATCAGTGGAAAAATGCTCGTGCTGAACTAGAAATTGGTAGTGGTGCTTTTGGCAATGATGAGTTAAAACCCGTTCCCGGTAAAATAGATTTAGGCTCACGGGGGGTAGCTAATAATCAGACTCCACCAACTCCAGGAGGTGGCAAAATCAATTTAACTACCGCCTTTGTGAATGGTTATTACGATATTGCTACTAGGTCTAAATTTCGTCCCTACCTTGGCGCTGGTATAGGCTTGGGTTTTATTAGTGATCAAGATAATGGACTCAACGGGTTTGATTATGGCACATCTTTTGCTTATCAAGGAAAAGTAGGTGTTCAGTATGAAGTCGTCAAAAAGGGTAATGCCTTCGTTGAATTTAGATACGTAGGTTTGACTGGCTATACATCAAAGAAGAATAATACAGAAACCGAAATTGGTTCCATTAATTCCCCTGCTGTGAGCGTTGGTTATCGGCAAGGTTTTTAATCGTTAATTGCATATTGTGGGGTGGATTCAGATTCACCCTACAAACTTGCTTTCATTAATCGAATTCTTTGCATAAATATTTTTATATTACACAACAAAGAAATAATAAACTACACGTACAGATCGGTTGATTCCATGTTTGCTAAAAAAATGAGGTATCAAAGATATGAATTTAAAGCAGACTATTTCTGTTTGGTTCATTAGTAGCTGTTACTTGTGATTATTTAGAACAGTGTTCATCTGTTGATGTAGAATTTATTGAATAAAAATTCAACTACAATACCACATTAGTTATTACTTCTATTTTTCTTCAGAATAAATGGCGTTTTCACCATCACATCTGTATTCATCAACTGATCCCAAAACCGAAAATAAAGACCATAATTACAATTAAACTTGTGATGATGAAGAGTATGGTGAGTTGGAGTAATCCAATTTTTCCCCCAAAAACCACGCATCCATGAACGGGGATAAACCTCATAACCTGTATGATTGACAACGCCAAATATCGTCATTAATGTTAGCAATAAAATGATCATACTAATGTGAATAGGAATAATAAAAACCAAAATAGGAATAATAATTGCCGTCATCATACTCTCAACGGGATCAAAAGAAAAAGAAGTCCAGGGAGTAGGGTTAATAGATTCGTGATGCACCTTATGAAAGCGGCGATATATGCTAGGAATATGTAACCAGCGATGAGTCCAATAAAAATAAGTATCGTGGATAAATAAATATATAAACAGACTTACTGGCAAATAAACCCAGCCATATTGGATAGGATTTATATAAACTTTTGTTTGTCCTAATGCGATCATTTCCATGATAAAAGCACTGGGTAAAGCAAAAATAAGACAGGAAAAGAGAGACCATTTGATTTCGCTTTTCATTTTACTCTTCCGTCTATCCAGATCATGAAGACGACGAACTTCCCAAGACTGGGGACGACGAACCCAAAGTAACCAATAAAGCAGCGAAGACACAATCAGGTATCGTGTCGAAAGAACGAAAAACATAAACAAACTGGAGATACCAAATTGCGTCAAATTGGGGAGCATAAGGGCTGGTTATGTATTTATAAAACAACATGAATTATTATAGTTCTTTCTTTGCGCCTTTGCTCCTTAGCGTCTTTGCGCGAAACCCCCCTCTCAAAAGAAAAGGGGGAAAATGAACTTACAAAAACCAACCGTAAGAATGTAAACCCTTACCCAAAAGATTCACACCAAGATAACAAATCCAAACCACAACAAAACCAGCAGCGGCTAAAATTGCAGGTTTTCTACCTTGCCAACCGCGAGTTATTCTAGAATGCAGATAAGCGGCAAAAACTAACCAAGTAATTAACGCCCAAGTTTCCTTAGGGTCCCAACTCCAGTAAGAACCCCAGGCTTCATTAGCCCAAACACCACCGGCAATAATCCCAATTGTGAGGAGAGGAAATCCCAAACCAATGATGCGATAGCTGATATTATCGAGGGTTTCAGCCAAGTTGAGGCGTTGAGGTGAAAGAATTTCAGTGGTTTGAATAGGAGTGGTTGTGACTAAATCCAAAACCGCAGTTCCATTCCCGTTGTTATTAATTTCAACGCGAGAAAAGCCATTAGTTTCCGCAGCGGGTGTAGATGTAACTAACTCACCAGCTTTAAGTAGTTTATAGCCATTACTCCGATAACCGCCATTACCAAAGGAACTACCTTGTAATTGGATATTTTGGCCGCGAGTAACAATTAAAAATGCGATCGCTAACAATGCGCCTACCATCAAAGCGGAATAACTCAACATCATGACACTGACGTGCATCATCAGCCAATTAGATTTCAAAGCCGGAACTAAAGGCTCTGATACCTGCATATTTGATGGTAAAGTTAGAGTAGCAAAAGCAGCAATGCACATCGCTACAGGTGCAGTCACAACTCCCACCAAACGACTACGACTGCTATTTTCGGCAATTAAATGGACAGCAGTAATTCCCCAAGTCAGGAAAAATAAAGACTCGTAGAGATTACTCAGGGGAAAATAACCCGCTTCGATCCATCTTGCCCCTAATAAAGTCGCCATACACAAATTAGCGATCGCCATACCGGCTGTTCCCAAAGCCGCCGTCACCGATAAACTCGGAAAAGCCGCCCCCACCCAATAAACCAACATCGTACAGAATAAGACAGCAAAAGAGGCATTATCTAGCCAGTTCTGGAGTACAACCAGATTCATAAACACTTCTCTCCAAATTCCGATTTCCTTGATCCTAACTGGTTTTGGATATTAGTCATTGGCAAGATTAACCTTCATAATTCATAGCGCCCAGATATTTAGTTAAAAACCGAGATGTGTAGGGGTTTAGCAGTGCTTATTGGTGTCAACTTAAGCTACGGATGCGTTATTTGTTTGGCTTCCACACCCGCCCAGAAATGAATTTCCGGGCTAATAGCTAAAGTTTACTAAAGTAAACTGAGGATTTAGACAATTCTTAGTCATCTTCAGATGACTTTTGCTATTAGACTGGGAATTCATTCCCAGGCGGGCTGCTAAAGCCCTACTATGTAATCACACGATTAAGACGTTTTGAATATAAATTAGTCCGTGAGTTGCCCAAACTTACTCACGTTTAGATATAATTTATTATAAGAACAGTATCAAATTAATATCACAAAAATTACCTAAAGTTATGAAACAAAGGTTATTTAGTCAAGGGTGGATAGGGTTGACGCAAATTGTCACTCTGGCTTCCCTGACAGCATTAACGACAATTGCGACAATCAACCAACCCAGTTACGCTGAAAGAACTCTGGTTGAGAACCGAAATTTTAAAATTGATATTGATTTTGATAAGATCAATACCTCTAGTGCGACTGTAAAATCTGGAAGAAATTCCGGTATTCCTATTAATATTTTAATTCAACTGTCTCAAGGTTTATCTGAACCCCCAAAGACGACAAAACAAAAAGCTGATGATTTCTTAGTTCAGGCTGCGGATAAGTATGAAATAGGAGATTATCGCGGGGCAATATTAGCTTATGACGAAGTAATTCGCCTTACTCCTAATAATTCTGAAGCTTTATTCTATCGCGGTATGGCTTATTATAATTTAGGAGATAATCAAGCAGCGATACAAGATTACAACCAAGTTCTCAAAATTAATCCTAACGATGCCAATGCCTACATCAATCGAGGAAATCTTCGTGATGCTTTAGGAGATAAACAAGCAGCGATACAAGATTATAACCAAGCTCTCAAAATTAATCCTAACTATGCCGAAGCTTACCTCAACCGGGGACTTACCCGTGATGATTTAGGAGATAAAAAGGGAGCTATAGAGGATTACAACCAAGCTCTCAAAATTAATCCTAACTATGCCAAAGCCTACTATAACCGGGGAAACGCATACGCTACTTTAGGAGATAAAAAAGGAGCTATAGAGGATTACAACCAAGCTCTCAAAATTAATCCTAACGATGCCGTGTCCTACCTCAACCGGGGAAATGCCCGTTATGATTTAGGAGATAAACAAGCAGCCATACAAGATTACAACCAAGCTCTCAAGATTAATCCTAACAATGCTGATGCCTACTACAACCGGGGAAACGCATACGCTACTTTAGGAGACAAATTTCAAGCGATATCTGATTTTCAACAAGCAGCAAAAATATATCAACAACAGGGCAATAATGAAACTTATCAGGATGCTTTGAATAGAATTAGAAAATTACAACAATAGTATTTTTGTCAGAATCAGGATATCTGGTTACTGAGCGAAGTCGAAGTACAGGATTTAAGGATTAACAGGATGTTTAATTGTAATTGAATAATAAAATTTTGATAATTTTCTATTATTCTCACAGTTAATTTCTTCTTTGCGTCTTTGCTCCTTTGCCACTTTGCGCGAAACATAGCACACCGAAACACACGAAAAGAATGTTAATTTCATCCTGAAAATCCTTAAATCCTGTACTTCGACTTCGCTCAGTAACCAGATATCCTGATTCTGACAATTAACATACACGGATACACCAAGAGAATATTATTTTTAAGACTCACCCTTTAGTCAAAAAGTCATTTTCCCCCCAGTTAGGGTTGATTATGACACAAATTTGACATTAAAAGTCTATTAGTTTCCGCAACTGCTGTAGATGTAACCTTTCTCTGGTTTTGGGGATTAGTAATTGAGAGGATTAACTTTCATAATTCATAGCGCCTAAATATTTAGTTAAAAAAGGCGAAAAAACCTCATAAATCAAAGTTAGCGGTTGTCCATGATGCCAAAACAAATAATGGCGACCCCAAAAAGGCCCCTTTTCCTGAAAACCCAACTCTAACGCTTCTGAGTTACCATAATAAATGCCTTGAACGTCTCTATATAACTCAGTTCGTAACCGTGCTAAACTTGCCCAAATTGGTAAAGACTTGTTTTGTAAATACTCATCTACATGACTTGCTTCCCACCAAGAAGCAGCATAATATAACCGCTGACCGGAAGCAGTTCTGACCCAAACCTGTCGGCGCACTCTTGGACCCGGTAGCATCTGCATCATAGTTGGTGCATTATCAGTATTCATGCCAATTGCTGACATATCAATTACATCTACCTCCGTTGGTTCACCCGTCAATAGTTGGACGTGTCGAGTGGGAGAACCATCACCCAAAAGCAATAATTGCCAAGTAGGAGCTAACTGACTGTGAGGTAAACCGCGTTTAATAGCTTCCTCCCCACCTTGCCAAATGGGAGTTAGACAATGCCAAGCACTTGGTAGGATTAGATCATTCGTGGGATTAAAAGTAGTAATCAATGTTCTTTACAAAAGTTTATATATATTTCTATCAATAGCACAAAAACCAGCATCACTAAAGAAGCTGGCAAAGAATCAAAAATATGGATTTTTATTAAAAAATGTAAACCCGCTGCTATAATCATGTTTCTGAAATAGCAGCGGGTTATTTACATTCAAAAATGCGGATGGCGAGACTCGAACTCGCAAGGGCTATGCCCACACGCACCTCAAGCGTGCGCGTATACCAATTCCGCCACATCCGCGCGGTTTTGAACACAGATTAGAGTATAACATAAAAAAATCTCTCAAATACAATATTTTTCCAATATTTCCCAAATATTTTTTGAATGGGTATGAGACTAACAGAAATATAGTTACAGCACAAGTCATATTAAGAGGTCTAGCAAAGATGCCAGATAATCCAATAGTCTGCTAAGAATGAGGTTTGGGAATCTCCTGTCACGATTTGCAGTAATGCAACCGCTTTATGTCAACAGGATAGGAGAAAATGTCAATCTACTGGTACTGATATCGCAACTCGAAAATGAAATTTGATAAAATATTAATTGCCAATCGAGGAGAAATAGCCCTTCGCATTCTCCGTGCCTGTGAAGAAATGGGAATTGCCACAGTTGCTGTTCACTCCACTGTTGACAGAAACGCGCTGCACGTCCAACTTGCAGATGAAGCCGTTTGCATTGGTGAACCTGCCAGCAGTAAAAGTTATTTGAATATTCCCAATATTATTGCTGCTGCATTAACGCGCAATGCCGGTGCCATTCATCCTGGGTATGGTTTTTTATCAGAGAATGCCAGATTTGCTGAAATTTGTGCAGACCATCATATTGCTTTTATTGGACCTACACCCGAATCTATCAGGCTGATGGGGGATAAGTCCACCGCTAAAGAAACCATGCAAAAAGCTGGTGTTCCCACAGTTCCCGGTAGTGAAGGGTTAGTAGAATCAGAAGCAGAAGGATTAGCGATCGCTCAAAAAATTGGTTATCCTGTAATGGTTAAAGCTACCGCCGGTGGTGGTGGTAGAGGAATGCGGCTTGTCCGTTCCGAAGATGAATTTGTGAGACTATTCCTCGCGGCTCAAGGGGAAGCAGGAGCAGCTTTTGGTAATTCAGGCGTTTATATAGAAAAATTTATTGAACGTCCCCGGCACATTGAATTTCAGATTTTAGCGGATAACTACGGTAACGTGATCCATTTAGGTGAAAGAGATTGTTCAATTCAGCGTCGTAACCAAAAACTCCTAGAAGAAGCCCCTAGTCCGGCTCTTGATCCAGATTTACGGCAAAAAATGGGAAAGGCTGCCGTTAAAGCTGCCCAGTCTATTAACTACAGCGGTGCTGGAACTATCGAATTTCTTCTAGACAAATTCGGTAAATTCTATTTCATGGAAATGAATACCCGCATCCAAGTTGAGCATCCAGTTACAGAGATGATTACTGGTATAGATTTAGTAGTTGAACAAATTCGCATTGCTCAAGGGGAAAGACTAAAGCTGACACAAAAAGAAGTGGTTCTTCGAGGACATTCTATTGAATGTCGCATTAACGCCGAAGATCCAGATCATGATTTTCGCCCAGCCCCCGGTAAAATTACTGGTTATCTGCCACCTGGAGGACCAGGAGTGCGGATTGATTCCCACGTATACACGGATTACAACATTCCCCCTTATTACGACTCCCTGATTGGCAAATTAATTGTCTGGGGACCAGACCGAGCTACAGCAATTACCCGCATGAAACGCGCATTGAGAGAATGTGCCATTACTGGAGTCCCGACAACCATTCCCTTTCATCAAAAAATTATGGAAAACTCCCAATTTTTGCAGGGTAATATTTACACCAGTTTTGTTCAGGATATGAAAATGCTGTAATGGGTGATTGGTGATTGGTGATTGGTGACTGGTG
>NZ_VIKZ01000110.1:0-11402 GCF_009711985.1 Dolichospermum sp. UHCC 0260
TCAGCAGCAGCCAAGTCTAGAGGGAAGTTGTGAGCGTTACGCTCGTGCATTACTTCCATTCCTAAGTTAGCGCGGTTGATTACGTCAGCCCAGGTAGCAATAACACGACCTTGAGAATCCATGACAGATTGGTTGAAGTTGAAACCGTTCAAGTTGAAAGCCATTGTGCTAACACCCAAAGCTGTGAACCAGATACCAATTACAGGCCATGCAGCGAGTAAGAAGTGTAGTTGACGGCTGTTGTTGAAGGAAGCGTATTGGAAAATCAAGCGACCGAAGTAACCGTGAGCAGCAACGATGTTATAGGTTTCTTCTTCTTGACCGAATTTGTAACCGTAGTTTTGTGATTCGTTTTCGGTTGTTTCTTTAACCAAGGAAGAAGTTACGAGTGAACCGTGCATTGCAGAGAACAAAGAACCACCGAAGACACCAGCTACACCTAACATATGGAAGGGGTGCATCAAGATGTTGTGTTCAGCTTGGAACACGATCATGAAGTTGAATGTTCCAGAGATACCTAAAGGCATACCGTCTGAGAATGAACCTTGACCGATTGGGTAGATTAGGAATACTGCGGTAGCAGCAGCTACAGGTGCGGAGAATGCTAGGCAAATCCAAGGACGCATTCCTAAGCGGTAAGAAAGTTCCCATTCACGACCGAGGTAGCAGAATACGCCGATCAAGAAGTGGAATACTACTAACTGGTAAGGACCGCCGTTATACAACCACTCATCTAAAGAAGCAGATTCCCAAATAGGGTAGAAGTGTAAACCGATAGCGTTGGAGGAAGGAACTACTGCACCGGAGATGATGTTGTTTCCGTAGAGTAGAGAACCTGCAACTGGTTCGCGGATACCGTCAATGTCCACGGGAGGAGCAGCGATAAATGCAATTACAAAGCAAGTAATTGCAGCGAGGAGGGTAGGGATCATTAATACTCCGAACCAACCGATATATAAACGGTTGTCAGTGCTGGTGATCCATTCGCAGAAGCGATTCCATACGTTAGCACTTTCGCGCTGTTGTAAGGTAGTTGTCATGTGTTTATAATTGCGTTTGAGTTATGTATGTTTTGGTAGGTGTTTCTACCTCATGAATTTATATTAAGCTTTATGTTTGGATTTGTAAAGCTATTTAAAGTAGGTATTAGTTATGAAAGTCATTAGTTTTTCTGATATCATGGGATTTACAGCAGCTATTGTGATAATTGGGCGGGCAGGATGCCCACCCTACAAGAGTTCTGGACTATTTCAGATGTAAAATTCAACCAGGAGGCCAGGACATAGAACGACCGCCTAGTATATGTATATGAAGATGATAGACCGTTTGTCCGCCATCAACACCAGTATTCATAACTACGCGATAACCGTTTTCCAGTCCTGCTTGTGCTGCAACTTTCTGGACTGTTAATAATAGATGTCCTAAAAGTGCTTGATCTTCAGGTTCTGCGGTAGCTAGGCTAACTATGGGTTTTTTGGGAATTACAAGGATGTGAACTGGTGCTTGGGGGTTAACATCTGTAAAAGCCAAAGCTAAATCGTCTTCATAAACAATATTCGCGGGGATTTCTTTACGAATGATTTTACTGAAAATCGTTTCTGTGTTCTGACTCATACAGTTTTACTTACTCATCTGCTCAAGATTTTAAGCGATCGCTGGAACAGGCGATAAAAAGTTAAGCTATTGTGTAGTCAGTGCATTTATAGTTTTATGGCCAAACCTGCGGATGTTAGTACCAAACGCTTAATTAGTCTTGCACCCAATAATTGGGTAAAATGGGTAACGCAAATCCCAGATGTGGTGGCTGGGGAAATTCTCAATTCTGAATTTCAATGGATTAGTAGAGAAAGTGATGTACTTATCCGGGTTGAAAGTAAAGAATATGGGAAGTTTTTAGTTCTCAATGAATTACAATTGCGGTATAAACCAGAAATGCCGCGAAGAATGCGAGCTTATGCAGGATTAGCTGAGGAAAAATATAAATTACCCACATATCCTGTACTAATTAACATTCTCAAAACAGGTGATGCTGAAATCCCCACGCGGTATGAATCTAATCTTGCCGGTTTAGAAGTGCGTCAAGATTACCGTGTAATTAACCTGTGGGAAGTAGATGTTAAAATTGCCTTAGAACAACCTTTACCGTCTCTACTGCCTTTTGTGCCGATTCTCAAAGGTGGTGAAGATGAATCTATAATTCGGGAAGCATTGCGTTTATTGCAAGCTGATGAACAATTAAATCAATTAGAAACGGTTCTTGCTTTTTTTGCTACGTTTGTATTAGATAGTTCCTTAGTTCAAGAAATTATGAGGTGGGATATGACAGTTTTACGCGAATCACCTTGGTATGAAGAAATATTGCAAAGAGGAAAAAGAGAAGAACGACTTTCAAACATTGAATTATCTTTAGAAGTGAAATTTGGCAATGAAGGATTAAAGTTAATGCCGAAAATATCAGAAATATCTGATCTTGAGACACTAAAAACAATTCAACGCTCGATTCTCACCGTTGAAAGTTTAGAGGAACTAAAACACATACTCCAAAATTTGTCATAACAAGTTCAAATCTCAACTATCACGAGTATAAAAGGTAAAAATGGAGATAATTTGTCATGTTTTGCTATTCGCTTAACCAACTAAAAAGTTGACCAATTGTTAGCTTAAAGGACTCTGCAAAATGGGGAACAGGTAGGCGATCGCTTGCAACTTCAAAAACTTCAATGGTACGATTGCTAAAATAAACAAATACTAATTCTTCTTCTGGGTCAATCAACCACCCCATTTGAGTCCCATGAGTGAGACAATGAAGGATATTGCGAACAACTTTAGTTTGACTTTGATCAGGAGAAAGAATTTCAATTGTCCAGTCTGGTGCGAGTGCAAAGGTATTAGATACTTTACCATTTTCGTCACGGGGAATACGTTCCCAAGTAAAAACTGCGATATCAGGAACAATAGATTTACTCCCAAAGGTACAGCGCAGTTCCGAATAAGCACGAGCGATATGCTGGGGTTTGAGAGCTATATTGATATCAGCACCGAGATCAAGTTGCACCGTGCTGTGTTTTCCTTGAGGCATAGGTTTTTGGATAATTTTACCGTCTATAAATTCGCTGGCTGGTTTGGTTTCTGGCTGTTTGAGAAATTCATCTAAGGTTAGGAGTTTAGTGGGAGTTTGAACCATTATCGTTTGAGTTAAGTGAATTGTAATTATTCTAAATCAATTATCGTGGCATCACATCATCTAACCGCAGTTGCAGCGAGGGTAAAAGAGGAGATTTAATAAATTCTCCTAACCGATATTTTTGCTGACTATAATCTTCACCAATTAGTTGACAAACTGTAAATGTCGGTTGCTTTGGTTTACCAATAAAAACAACGCCACCCAATCCCCGATAATCAACAATCCAATATTCAGGAATTCCTAATAAAGCGTATTCTTCAACTTTACGCGCATAATCAGTTTCCCAGTTACTGCTAACAACTTCCACAACTAACTTAATTGATTTTCCTAACGCAATCACTGGTTCGTGTTCCCAAAAAGGTTCATCGTAAAGTACAGTTTCATCTAATACTACAATATCAGGACGGCGGGCTGTGGCTGTTTCTGCAAAAGGACGGATTAGACAGGTACGAGGAATAAACCAGGGAAGTTCAGCATGAGTAATAGCAATACCCAGTTTGGTTGCCAGTTTACCACCCACGGCTTCATGTGGTCCAGTTGGTTCCATATCAATCAATTCTGCGTCTGCAAGTTCATAGCGGGGGTTGTTACCGTATTCAAGGATGAATTGTGCAAAGGTTAATAATTTTGTTAATGCTTGAACCATAATTCACCTGCATCTTTAGCTGCTATTATTATATTAACAATCCTCTTGGGTGATTTCACTCATTGTTAATATACCCACAAATCTGCTTTGATATGATCAAGGTTTATTGATATATAAAAAATGCTGGCTAGAGTTTGGAGTGCATCTATCATCGGGATTGACGCTGTAAAAGTGGGTGTGGAAGTTGATGTTTCTGGTGGTTTACCGGGAATTGTGATTTTGGGTTTACCAGATTCCGCAATTCAAGAATCTAAAGAACGGGTAAAAGCAACTTTAAAAAATGCGGGTTTTGCTTTTCCCATCCGAAAGATTGTCATTAACCTAACTCCCGCAGACTTACGAAAAGAGGGACCCGCGTTTGATTTACCGATTAGTGTGGGAATTTTAGCAGCTTCTGAACAAGTTAACGCCGATTTGTTAGGAGATTTTTTATTTTTGGGGGAAGTTTCTTTAGATGGTAGTTTGCGTCCTGTTGCTGGTGTTTTACCTATTGCTGCAACTGCAAAAAAGATGGGAATTACAGGTTTAGTTGTTCCTGCTGATAATGCCCAAGAAGCTGCTGTTGTTGAAGGTTTAATGGTTTATGGTTGTAAAGATATTGCTGATGTAGTGGACTTATTAAATAATCCTAAAAAATATCAACCTGTCCAGTTAAATAAAGCAGTAGAAACTACCCAAGAAACATCTTTAAACTTAGCAGATTTGCAAGATGTCAAAGGACAAGCGCACGCCCGCAGGGCTTTAGAAATTGCGGCTGCGGGAGGACACAATTTGATTTTCGTTGGACCACCAGGAAGCGGAAAAACGATGTTAGCAAGGCGTTTATCGGGAATTTTACCACCTTTAAGTTTTCCTGAATCTTTGGAAGTAACACGCATTCATTCTGTGGCTGGATTGTTGAAAAATCGAGGTTCATTAGTTAGAGAAAGACCTTTTAGAAGTCCCCACCATTCCGCATCTGGTCCATCTTTAGTTGGTGGTGGCACTTTTCCCCGTCCTGGCGAAATTTCATTATCTCATAGAGGTGTACTTTTTTTAGATGAATTAACAGAATTTAAAAGAGATGTTTTGGAGTTTCTGCGTCAACCTTTGGAAGATGGTTTTGTGACAATTTCTAGAACTAAACAATCTGTCACTTTTCCGGCACAATTTACATTAGTAGCCAGTACAAATCCCTGTCCTTGCGGTTATTATGGTGATACAATTCAAGGATGTACTTGTTCACCTCGACAACGGGAACAATATTGGGCAAAATTGTCTGGACCATTAATGGATAGAATTGATTTGCAAGTAGCAGTAAATCGTTTGAAACCCGAAGAAATTACTCAACAACCAACGGGAGAAGCGTCAAAATCTGTAGCAGAAAGAGTGAAAAAAGCACGAGAATTGGCTATGATTCGATTTCAAAAAGAAGAAGATTTACAATGTAATGCTCAAATGCAAAGTCGTCATTTACAAAAATGGTGTAATTTAGATGATGCTAGTCGGACTTTATTAGAAGCAGCAATTAGGAAATTAGGGTTATCAGCAAGAGCAAGCGATCGCATTCTTAAAGTAGCACGAACTATAGCAGATTTAGCAGCAGATGAAAACCTTAAACCCCAGCACGTAGCCGAAGCAATTCAATATCGGACAATTGATAGAATGCAATAACTAAGTAGGTTAGCATTAAAAATTGTCGTTATGGCAAGGCAAGAGGCAAGAGGCAAGAGTGAAGAGGGTTTGGGCGATTTTACTTTTCTTTACACAGATTGGTTTTATTGTGTTCACCTACTTACCCTGTCCAGTGCGATAGAACAAATAAAGCAAAAATAGTCGGTTTAAAAACCAAATTTTGGATTTTGGATCAGTATCAATAACCCAAAATCCAAAGTTTATTAAGCTAGGGCTGGTACAGGAATTTCCAAGTGAGGATATAATGGGAAGCGATCGCACAATGCCGCCACTCGCATCAAACAATCTTTAGTGACTGTATCTGCATCTGGAGAAAGTAAACGATCAGCAATAATATTGCCAATTTCCGTAAATTCTGCCACACCTAAACCCCTAGTAGTCATAGCGGGAGAACCCAATCTTAAACCACTGGTAATAAAAGGTGATTCAGTATCAAAAGGAACTGTATTCTTATTGGCGGTAATATTAACAGTGCTGACTAGTTGATCTCCCTTCTTCCCAGTCATGGCAATAGAACGTAAATCTACTAACATTAAGTGATTATCCGTGCCATTAGACACTAATTTGAATCCTCTGTTTTGCAATTGCGTAGCCAAAGCGCGGGCATTTTCAATCACTTGGCCAGAATAAGTTGTAAACTCAGGTTTAAGAGCTTCACCAAAAGCCACAGCTTTACCAGCAATCACGTGTTCTAGTGGTCCACCTTGAGTACCGGGGAAAACTGATTTATCCAGCTTTTTACCCAATTCTGCATCACGAGTCAAAATCAAGCCGCCGCGAGGTCCACGTAAGGTTTTATGAGTTGTAGTTGTGACAACATCACAATAAGGCAGAGGGTTGGGATGATGACCAGTTGCCACTAAACCAGCAATGTGAGCAATATCTGCGAGTAAGTACGCGCCAACTTCATCAGCAATACTGCGGAACTTTTGAAAGTCAATAATCCGAGGATAGGCTGAATACCCACAAATTAAGAGTTTAGGCCGTTCTTTGATAGCTAAATCACGAATTTGGTCATAGTCTAATTGTTCAGTTTCTTTACTTACGCCATAATGACGGACTTGGAACCATTTACCAGAAACGTTCACTGGTGAACCGTGGGTAAGGTGTCCTCCATGGGATAAGTCCATACCCATAATTGTGTCCCCTGGTTGCAGCAGGGTTAGGAAGACGGCAAAATTAGCCTGTGCGCCGGAATGGGGTTGAACATTGGCATGAGCCGCACCAAATAGCTGTTTAGCCCGGTCAATGGCTATTTGTTCAATTTCGTCAACAAACTCACAACCGCCATAATAGCGTTTACCTGGTAATCCTTCAGCGTATTTGTTGGTTAATACTGAACCTTGAGCAGCTAATACAGCAGCGGAGGTAAAGTTTTCACTCGCAATTAATTCCAAGTGGTCTCGTTGACGCTGTAATTCTTGGTTAATTAGTTCATTAATAGCAGGATCAGAGTTTTTTAACAGGTCTGAATTAGTTTTTGTCACGTTTATTATCCTTATGGCAGTTGACGAAAATCGAGATTGCGGTTAAACCTATTACCAAAGTTAGAAATCAGGCAACTTGTTTATTATAGGATTTAGACGGAAAAGCTTTGAGAACTGGGAACGTCATTATTTAAGAATTACTGACTTTCATCAACGTGGTAGCCTGAATTTATGTATTATTTTGTACTCAAACTTACAAAAATCTAAGATATATAAGATACAATAAACCTAGATTATCTAGTTAGGAACGTGGATTTATTAACTTACAATTCTTTGTAGGTTGGGTGAAGCGACAGTGTAACCCAACATTAGATTACATTCCTGACTCTATTTGGAACAAGGAGGGGTTGAGATGTTAGTCATTGTAATGGACAATCAAATCCTTAGCTCTGAAAAGGTCTGTCAGTCTTGTTTACTAGCAAATGGTAGTGGACAACCTCGCTGGGGTGGAGGTAAACTGCGCTGTGGTCAAGCAATTAGTAAGTTTACGGAACAACAGCCAGATCAATACGAGTGTGTCATGGGCTTTCGTGTCGCCAATGTAGAATAATGTTGACACTCTGCGGTCTAAAGACACGCAGATTCTTTAAGACCTGCTTAAAAAGGATAGTCAATTATCCTCCTAGACGCTCAAGGCAACTACCAGTACGACAGGTATTGCAATTGCGCTTACTTTTGATTTTTTTTGCTGCTTTTGTGAGTCCATCAATTTTTAATGTTAAACGCTCCATGATTTACCATTGCTTGTTTACCCAGGCTACAGCTATGCCGAGACGAGATAAATCAGGGGTTTCTCCTTAATAAAACACTTCTTTGCGCTGATGGTTATTCCTACTTGCTAATTAATTCTATCATGTCACCGCGAATAAATTCGCCGTTGGCACTTCCTCCACGCATCTATTGCCAAGTGGCTTCCGTGCCTTTCGTTCTATTTGGTGATTTGTCAGCAAGGTCAAGCATCTGCGTTATCCTAAGCTCAATAGCTGTTAAAATTTAGCCACAGGAGAACACAAAATGTCTTGGCGCGGGTCTACAACTTTCCCTGATCGAATTTTTGCCTGTTTACCTTATCTACTGCCTTTGATTGAGGTATTTGCTTTCGGTCAGTTTTTAATGAATGATTTTCCACTTTTAGGACTGATATTTTTGCCCCTGTTGCCACTATTAAGAATTTACTATGGTGTCCGTTATGCGGGAATGATTATTTTCTTTGCTTTGTGGCTGTTGGTGGTCAGAAACGAGAAAATTAATCATTTTATTCGTTTTAACACGATGCAAGCCATCATTCTCGATATTGTGATCTTTTTATGTAGCATCTTGACCGATATTGTGAAATTAGTTCCTGGTAGTGGATTTGCTATGCAAACACTTTATACAACCATTTTCATGGGGATAGTAGCAGCAGTTGTTTATTCCGTTGCTCAGTCATTAATGGGTAAGTATGCGGAAATTCCCGCGATTTCCGATGCAGTACATATGCAAGTACGCTAACAGTTAACGCTCCACAACTGTGTTTTCTAGGCGACCAATTCCTTCAATTTCTACACGGATGCGATCGCCTATTTGCAAAGCCCCTACCCCCATCGGTGTACCAGTTAATACTATATCCCCAGGTAATAAAGTCATCACTTGACTGATATACGACACCAAAAAATCTGGGGAAAATACCATTTGATCAATACAAGCAGATTGAACTGGATGAGGATTATCATTCAAAAACGTCTGTAATCTCGCTCCTGGGTTTAATTCTCGGACAATCCAAGGTCCCAAAGGACAAAAAGTATCAAAACCCTTGGCTCTTGTCCATTGGGGATCTTTTTTTTGTAAATCCCTGGCTGTAACATCATTGGCAATGGTATAACCCCAAATTTTACTTTGGGCTTGGGCTGGGGTACAATCACTTGTGCGATCGCCAATCACCAAAGCCAATTCTCCTTCATAGTCTACCCGTTGAGACTGATGAGGATACTTAATTTCTCTTTCTGACGCAATCACAGATGTAGGCGGTTTGAAAAAAATTAGCGGTTCAGCGGGTACAGGTGTTCCCATTTCCGCCGCATGATCAGCATAATTCTTGCCTACACCCACAATTTTTGAAGGCGCACAGGGGGCTAGAATCTTGTAAGAATTGGATGGCAGGATTAAATCCGTAGGTTGACCATCCAACCAAGGTGGAGCATCCAGCACTTCTACATTCTGAGAAAGCTGGAGTAACCCATAGTAAATTTTCCCTTCTTGACTTTGAACTCGCACATATCGCTGCGCCATAACTTTGACAAATATCCTTGAATATACTTTGTTCCAGCAGAATGTGCTTAATGATTGCCATTAAAAACTTGTAAGATTATATGATAAATATTGAAAATCTTATGACCTTAATTAACAAACTATTAACCAGTGGACAAATCCTGCTCAAAATTGTGCTACTGTAGAATAACTAAAAAATTGTCAAAATTCCTTGTTGCTTGAGATGTTAATCAATTAAAGTATCGCCCATGGCAATATTTGTATAAATTAATACCTCTTCAGCCATTGTCCATAAGGTGAATTAAAAAACATGACCACAGTTTACGAAACCATGTACATTTTGCGTCCTGACTTGGGAGATGAGCAAGTAGTACAACAAATCGCCAAATACGAAAACTTAATTCGTGAACACGGTGCTGAGAATATTGAAATTCAAAACCGTGGTAAGCGTCGTCTGGCCTATGAAATTCAAAAGCATCGTGATGGCGTTTATGTTCAACTCAACTACACAGGTCCTGGAACTGTAATTGCTATCATGGAACGCGCAATGCGATTGAGTGAAGAAGTGATTCGCTATATGACAGTCAAGCAAGAAGTTCACAAAGAAAAACCAGAAGAAGTTGTAGCAGCTTAATAACCGCGTTTTCCGAGGTTATTAGTTAGATAACTCCACAAAAAAGATGAACTGCTTGCAGCAGGGCTTCGCTGTCCAAGTTTGTGGTATCGTTCTTGTATTATTAGCGGGCAAGACTTGTACTGAGCTTGCGATGCCCTGAGCCTGTCGAAGGGTCGAAGTATGCCCGCACTACAAGAAATTTTGGATATTTCTTTAATTGGAAGTCTCTTAGCAGTTCAGCAGTATGGCCTGCGTCATACTGCGACATCAGGAAATTACTAAAAATCGCTCAATTATTTCACTCGAACTGCGACCTATGTGATATAATCGGCGCAAGTGAAAAATTAACTATATATATTAAGTAAGAGCTTTAAGTGACTGTGAGCCAATCTGATATACCAAACATCCAAGAACTGTCCACCGAAATCTCGCAGTTGCGCCAAGACTTGCAACTGCGAGATCAATTAGTTCAACAGTTATCTCAAGAACTATTCCGGCTAGTTAAGGGTAATACTAACTTTACACCGCCAAAATCTGAGCCAGAGATAGATTTGAGTCAATTGCAGGCTTTAAGAGATCAAATCCAAGCCGTCGAACAGCAGGTGACGTTCTATCAAGAGCAAATCACGAATCGTGATACGGAGATTTACCAATTACGACAGTCTGTACAAGAACTAACTGATCGTAGTCGAATGTTAGAGCAGGTAGTACAGGAATTACCCCAAATTTACCGTCGTAAGTTTGAGGAACGCATGACACCAGTGCGAGACAAGGTCACAATCCTACAACGAGAAAATCGCCAATTGCAAGCCGAATTGCAAAGTGTGAGTTATCGTTTAGCACTTAAAAACCGCTACACAAATCATGGCGGTATTGATTTACCTACTTTTCCTCGTTCGGAAGTTGCAACCGATAGTGTACCTGCTCCCCAGAATGTCTAAAATTTGTGACTGTATTTGAATTAAATCAAAACTTCTATTCCGCAGTACCTATCTTTTTTTGAGGTACTGCGGACTTTAGTTAGGGCTTGCTGAATAAGATTAGAAGGAATAACAGATAAGGGTTTCAGGTTTTGATTTTTCTACGAAGTCAGGTATCTGAACCTATAATTGGTATATCTCACCAAAAAGTTATTTCACTTGCCATTCCGGGAAATTATTTGATTATGCTCCAAAGACTATATGTACACAACTTCAGGTGTTTAGAAAACTTTGAATTAACAATGAAGGAGATGTCATCTGCTCTCTTGATTGGAAAAAATGGCACAGGTAAATCAACTATTGCAACCGCATTAGAGGTATTTCAATCTATTGGTAGAGGTATAAATAGAGTTGGTCAACTTGTCAAGTCTAAAGATTTTACTCGTGGCAGGTATGATGTTCCCATTCGCTTGGAAATAGAAGTATTACTTGAGGAGAAATTATATAAATACGTCCTGGCCTTAGAGTTGCCAGAAAAATTTAAAGAATTGCGAGTTTTTGAAGAACAACTTTTAGTTGCAGGAAATCCAATTTACTCTCGGAAAGAAGCACAAGTTACTATTTATAG
>NZ_VIKZ01000111.1:0-10553 GCF_009711985.1 Dolichospermum sp. UHCC 0260
GTATGTGGATGGATTATTGCTGGTTGTCCGTCCTGGCAAGGTAGAATATTCAGCGGTGAAGTCATCGAAATCATTACTTAATCATGGGAAAGTGCCTATTTTGGGAATGGTAGTGAATGGTGTTAGTGAGGAAAGTAGTTATGGTGGGTATTATTATCAGAGAGGTTATTACGGTGAGAAAGTAGATAGTAAGAAGAAGTCTTCTCAGGCCAATCTGCGGTAAGACTTGACTTTATTTCCTGCTCATGTAATATTAAACTACTAAGATGTAGAGTTTTTTGGTTGGTGCAAATACAGTTTACACCGCTGAGAAATTAACTAAAATTATTCGTTTTTTAGGAGTTGAGCTTTGATGGTCTTTTGATCTCAGTTCCTCCCTCGCCACCTACTCGTAACTGGGAAGGCTGAAGTAGGGGAAAGCTATGTCTAAATTATGGTATGTTATAATTATCAAAACGATGTCGACTAAGGGCTATAATAATCATCGTTTATGACCATCAGCTCCATAAGATCTCTCACATTGCAGGAGTTTCTGATGCTACCGGAAACAAAGCCAGCATCAGAGTTCTTGGGTAGGGAAATTATTCAAAAACCTACGCCGAAAGGAAGACACAGCCGACTGCAAGGGAAACTTAGTGGCGAAATTAATTTGGTGAGTGAATCTGAAAAAATTGCCTATGCTTTCCCTGAACTCAGGTGTAGCTTTGGTAATCGCTCAATTGTTCCTGATATAGCAGTTTTTACATGGGAAGATATTCCTTTCCTTAGCAGTGGAGAATTCCCAGATAGATTTGAAGTAGCTCCCGATTGGGTAATTGAGATTCTTTCTCCTGAACAGAAATCAAATAAAGTGATTGGCAATATCTTGTATTGTATGGAGCATGGGTGTAAATTGGGATGGTTTCTTGATCCTGATGATTTAAGTATTCTAGTATTTTTGTGCGATCGCCAACCAATACTGATGGAAAAAACCGATATTCTGCCTGTATTGGCAGGAATAGAGTTAAAATTAACTGTTGATGATGTATTTGGCTGGTTGAGAATGGCTTAACTAAGCAATACCTTGTTTTAGGAGTTGAGCTTTGATAGTCTTTTGATCTCAGTTCCTCCCTCGCCACCTAGTCGTAACTGGGAAGGCTGAAATAGGTGAAAGCTATGTCTATATGATATAACCACTCAATTGTAACCGCTCAATCAATAGGGACAGACTACCTGGCTGAGAACGGTTTTAAGTTAGTTGATACTTATAACTAAACGCGCTACCGTGAATTATTGGGCGGTTACACTTAAATTATTCAAAAAATCTATTGTTTAACGACACCAAATTACTGAAGTAAATTTACTAAATTGAAAAACAGCTTTTTAAAGAATGGATTCTATAATACTGCTGGCGGAATTATCCGAATTGGTTTGGCTATACTTACAATTCCTTTACTGATTCGCTTGATTGGAGTTGAGGAATATGGACTTTGGACTCTAGCTTCTAGTGTTATCGCAATTGTTGGTTTAGCTGAAGCTGGTCTTGCTACTGCAACCACTGTGTTTGTTTCTCAGGACTTAGGAAAGGAAGATAGTGATGGGTTATCACAAACTTTAACTGTGACAGTTGGAGCCATGCTGATATTGGCTACAATCGCAGCGTTCGCTCTTTGGTTTGGTGCTGAGGGTATTGTTAGTATATTTACTAAATTAGATAATACACAACAGTTGACAGGGGTAAAAGCTTTACAGATTGGTGGATTAGTATTGTGGTCGCGATTACTTCAACAGGTTTTAGTTGGTGTGGAGCAAGCATATCAGCGCTATGGTTTGATGAATCTGCTAAATACGATTCAGTCTGCACTAATTACACTGGGAATGTTAGTGATAGCTTACAGAGGAGGACGGACAATAGCATTGATGCAGTGGCAAGCTGTTGCTGCTGTAGCAGTTTTGTTAAGCCATGCCTGGGTGGTGCAATCATTACTTAAAACTGTAAATCTCCACCTGGCTTGGAGTAAAGATAAAGGACTTGCAGTAGGACGCTATAGCGTAATGATTTGGTTGAGTTCTTTGGGAAGCGCACTTTTTGCAAGAGGAGATCGTATAATTGTAGGAAGTTTGCTAGGGACTCAAAGTTTAGGGGTTTATGCGGCGATAACTGATATTACAACACAAATTAATGTACTTTCTTCATTACCTGTACAACCTTTAGTTCCTGCGGTCAGCCATTTAATCCAAAATTTAAATAATGAACAAACAAAACAAAACATTAAGCAAGCTATTCAGTTGAATGGTCTCGTTGCTCTTGGTTTAGGAGGTATATTAATAACACTTTCCCCATTGATATGTAGCTTAATTTTCACAAATGTAATAGATATTAAATACATATTTTTATTTTGTATTTCTACGGTAATTTATTCACTTTATTCTCTCAATGCTGTTGGTTACTATATCCTACTTGGCATAGGTGCAGCTAATATTTGTGCTATTGTAGTAGCAGCTAGTGGCTTTTTATCTCTCATAATGATTGCGTTGGGGGCATATAATTTTGGTTTAATCGGAGCAATCTGTGGAAATTTCCCTTATTTATTAACAAATCTTCTATTATTAATGGGAGTTAAACACTTTTGTATTCCTCAAAATACATTGATAAAATGGTTGAAGTTCCCTTTGCTGTTTTTTTGCATTGTCGTGTGTTTACATTATTTTATACTTTATAGCAATGTATTAAGACTAGGATCTGCTATACTGCAAAGTTGTATTTTATTGATTTGGTTCACCGCCAATAACAAAGGTTTTTTCGCAAAAAAATTACTTAACTTTAAGTGAGGTCTAATTATGAACTGCGTTTACTGTAAGGGATATCTTAAGGAATTTAGTGTCCGAAATGTCCGAAACGACCCAAATACTAAATCCATAAAAGAGCATGTGCTTATGTTAAATTCTTCTGATTTAAAGAATATTCTTCCATCAATGACTCATGGTAAATGTGTTAGTTGTGGTTCTATTATCGCTACTGATAATAGAATGAAAAGTGAAGAATTATTACTAAGCATGTACAATGATCTTCCAAAAGATTATTGGCAAGAACTCGAAACAGAAAAAAGTAATTCTTTCTTTGTTGAATTGGGGAATCTTCTCAATCCGAATCAAAATAGTATTATGTCTATCTGTGACGTTGGTTGCGGTGATGGTAAATTCTTAGATTGTATCAACGAATCTTGGCAAAAATTTGGTGTAGAGCCAGGTAAAGCTAGTGAAAATATGATAAATCATGAAAAAATTACTTACTTTAATGGAACTTTAGATAAAAGCCCATTTAGGAAACATTCAATGGACATCATCACTTACATAGATGTTTTTGAACACTTAGCTGATCCTATAAAAGAGATAAAAATAGCAAAAGAATTTTTATCCCCAAATGGTAAGATAGTGATATTTACAGGTAATGCTAATAGCATATACTCAAAAATGTCTGGAAAAAACTGGATATATCTTGCTTATGTCGGTCATATTGCAGTTGCTTCTGAAAAAGGTCTAATAAATGCTTTAAATTCATGCGGTCTTAATAAGATAGATGTATTAAACGTAAATCATCATTCTTCTGTGAGTTTTCCAAAGTGGCTATTTTATTTACTTGCTAGTAAGTTGTTAGGGAATCGAGGTAATATACCATTATTCAATGACCATATGATTGTGATTGCAAGTGTTTGAAATATTAAATTTTGAAGTATGGATATTTTAAAGTTCGTGGGTTTGGGATAGAATTGTCGAGTTAATCCATTCGTGTATTCGTTCAATCCACGCTTCCATAAATGATACGGCTTTGAAAAGAAACATTCTAATTTCAAGCTTTCAGATAGCTTCTGATGTCCACAGAATTCTCCTTCATTATCAATCTCAAGCCTCATAAACGTCTCTTTTTTCAACGTGGCTTTCAGGCTCTATCCCTTATGAAACAAGCTGTTTAGCCGCCTTGTCACCCGTTAAGGCTCTATGGTCGTAGCACTGACACTCTTGAATCTTTCCTTTTTTATGACTTTATGGAAATCTCCAGCATCCCAGAATATTTGAAAAAAAAATCTTGTCCTGAACGTATAGAAGGCGGATCTAGAAAGATTAATAGTAATCGCAAGGATGAAAATCACCAACATAATCAACCATTGGTGACGATTATAACCGTTGTGTTTAATGGAGAAGAATATATAGAATCTACAATTAAAAGTGTAATTAATCAAACACATGAAAACATAGAATATTTAGTGATAGATGGTGGAAGCAATGATGGCACTTTAGAAATACTTAAAAAGTATTCAGCCCATATTGATTACTGGCTTAGTGAACCAGATAATGGGATTTATGATGCTATGAATAAAGGTATAGCCTTGTCTTCTGGTGATATTATAGGGTTGCTTAATGCAGGTGATACATATCTACCAAATGCACTTTCATTGTTAGTTGAACAATTTGTTCCTAGCGATGATTTATCCATTTATTATGGTGATATTTACCTTGGCTACACAGATGCGAATATTACTATAAAATCTCCTGCAAGTATTGATAGACTAAAATACTCAATGACTATTTGTCATCAAGCTATATTCATTACGAAGCATACCTACTTAAATCAAGGACTATATAATCTTAATTACAAATATGCTTCAGATTACGCTTACGTATTCTCTTTGTTACTCATTGGTGCTGAATTTCATTACTTAGATGGCGTAGTTGCATATTATCAAACTGGAGGAGTAAGCGATAATAAAATTTTTAATTTGAAATTAGAGTATATCAAAATTCATCGGAATTTGAAAAGCCCATTTTTCTATCGTGCATTAATTTTATACATTCAAGAGTTATTTTCATACTATTTCTATAAAATAGTAGGATATTTTTTCGGAAAGCAAAAAGGCGCAGAGTTCAGAAAACAACGTTTAATAAATAAATATCAGACACACATACTACAAAATCAAGAGGTTAAATCTAAATGAATAAATTAATAAATACCCCAATTTTACTTTCGCTTATTGTCCCCGTGGTAAAGCCTGAATTGTTTTTAGAAAAACTATTTATTTCTCTTAGCAATTTGAAGCATGAACAAATCGAACTAGTCTTGATTAACCAATCAGGGAAGGAAATAGATATACTTAGGAAAATTCTTAATATTGAATTAGTTGAGTATGTACGAAATAGCGTAATTCCTGCTGCTGAAGCCAGAAATCTTGGAGCATCACTAGCATCCGGTGAATATCTCTTTTTTTTGGATGATGACGCTTTTATCTACTCCAACATAATATCCCTAGAAGAACTGATTATTAGTTTGTCAAATGGGCCAAATCTGCTGGTACCTCAACGAGGAGAGGTAATAGATGGCTGCTATATTTCTCATTGGCCACAGAATACATCGAAAATAACGTATAGAAATTTTTCAAGATTTATAATTGAATGGAACTTAATTATAAAAAAAGAGCTATTTTTGCAATTAGGCGGTTTCAATGATATGGGTCCTGGTTCACATCATGCATGTCAATGTGGGGAAGCTTTTGTTCTAACTTCAAAAATCATAGTGACTGGCCAATCAATCAAGCTATGTCCTAACATTAAAGTTGCACATCCTGGACTATTTGAAAAGGCTAAAAACACTAAAAATGCTCTTGGTTATGCTTATGCTACAGGATTTGCAATTGGAATTGGATTAAATTATTTTAATTTTATCGCTAAAATTTATTGGATTAATAGGGGAATTTTCTCTGCTTTTTATGAACTATTGAGACATAGTAAAAATCAAATTAAACTAGTTGAGAATGTTAATTTATTTATATATAGGTTAGCTATATTGAAATGTAAAATTTTGGGTTTAATTGATGCTGTTACTAAGAGTAAGCCCCGGTCTTTAATATGGTTAGATGCAGAAGCAAAAAAAATAATAAATTAGTGATAGTGAAAAATGAACGATTTTATATTCGATTGGATATGGTTGTATACACAAATTTTGTTACTAATTATTCTAATAATTCGAGAGCTTGTTCAAAATCATAACCGTAACTTATATGTTGTATTTATATCAGCAACAATGTTGACTTTGGTTCAAGGTCAAGCATGGTGGTTATTAAGTCAATTCCAAAATGGAGATTCGGATATTGTACATTTGTATCAGTTATTGAGCTTGGAAAGCACACGATTAGCAAATTTATATGCAGGTTTATGTACTATTAGCCTATTCATAACTTATACATGGATGGCAAGGCATAAATTTAAAAACAAAGGCTTTTTAAATTCAGAAGTAGTTGTTTTTTCAATCAAAAATACTAACTCCCTCGTGTCATACATAGTGATAGCCCTTTGGGTTACGGTCTTTGGTGGAATTTTAATACTTCTGCTAGGTGGGTTACAAGCAGCTATAGATAATCCAGGAAATTCTGTTGGAGGACAGACTTTCCTTCTAATTGGTGTTAGTTTGGGTAAAATGCCTTTACTATACAAATTATCTCTTAAACAAAGGCTGAATAGAGTTGATATCCTAACATTTGGCTTTACTTTCTTGCTGACCTTAATCAATTCCCGTTTTTTAGCAACTTTCATGCTTGTTCAAGTCCTATTAATATTCAACTACTGCTGGAAACAAATTCCACGCCGTTGGATTATTGCTAGTAGTTTTGTTTTCATATTTATCTTTATAATTTATGGACTGTATAGAGATAACAGTGCAATAAATTATAATTTAAGTTTATTTGAAAGGTTAGAAGAAATCTCGAGTCGTTTGAATCAGCAAGACAGTCCAATTGAATGGTTTTACCGTACCAATGTTGAGGTTTTTGCGGGCTTAGCAGGCATTTTAACTTATGAAAATAACGTAGGAGGTATTAACAGTGATTTCGGTTTATCTAATCTAAGCTTATTCACGCAATTTATTCCAAATATGATTCGCAATGACCCATATCTAGTAGGTCCGTTAACAGATTTCTTGAAGTCATTGTATCCATACCCTGAAGGTTCAGTTGTTCCATCAGGACTTGAAACTTTTTATGCTCATTTTGGTGTATTTGGACTAATACTTTTAGGCATATTGTTAGGATATTTATCCTACTTTTTGCATATGAAAATGCTTTATCAAAATGATGATACTTTGAAAGTATCTTTACTATCAGTACAATTAATTAATATAGTCCGAACTATGCTTTCTAATGTTCTATTTTTTGGATTAGCAGATTGGACTATGCTTTTCGCTTATAGACTGATATTAAATTTTGGAAAAAAGCAAGATAAGCGAGCAGATTACAAGAGTTATTAGGTTGTTTATTTGATGACAACGAAATTGTTCTTTTGTACAAGGAATTGTAAAATGATTAAAAGCTTTGAATCAGACTGTCAATATATCATTAATTCAGCACATAATTTTGCAGTCAAAAATCCAGATTTTACAGGTTCTCTTTGGTTTCTGCTAAAGAGGTTTATCGATAAATTATGGTGGGTTATAGGCTATAAGCCTTAATTATGCTGGATTATTACTTTGCTTTGCATCAACACCATAATTTCAACATGAAACAGTGATTAACCATACCTGCTATTTACGATTATCTCAAAACTCAAGGAGTACCTTTAATTGATTATCGGAATTGATGCCCGCTTTGCACTCAAGAAGCGTAGGGGAATAGGCAACTACACACTCAATTTAGTTCAATCTTTAGCAAAAATAGATCAGAAAAACCAATATATTCTTTATACAGATCAACCTAATTCTGAAAATATTTTACCAAAAGCTGCAAATTTTGAAGTTAGAATCCTAGTCCCAGCCAATTATTTACTATGGGAACAGCTAGTTCTGCCAAGACAAGCAATTAAAGATGGTATAGACGTACTTCATTGCACTGCTAACACATCTCCAGTTTTTCTAAAAAAAAGTACAAAACTGATAGTCACTATTCATGATGTGATGTATCTGAAAGATTCCGTACTATTGCCAAAGTCAAATGTTGCTTATCAAAGACTAGGTAGGATATACAGAAGTGCTATTGTCAGCAAAACTATTAGAAATGCTACTAAAGTGATTACAGTTTCTAACTTTTCTAAAAGCGATATTCTGCATCACTTTCCCAGTCTTCAAACAAGCTCAATTATAACTACCTATGAAGCACCGGATGCTGCATTTAGGATACTTGACAGGGGAAACGCATCTAAAATTATCAAGAATAGTTTTAATCTATCTGGAAAGTATTTATTAACTTTAGGTGGTACAGATCCACGAAAAAACACAAAATTAGTTATTAGAGCTTTTTCAAAGCTAAAGCAAACGAAAAACATTGATGAAAAGTTAGTTATCGTAGGAATTCCGAACTGGAAGCAGTCTGAATTTTATGATCTTGTGTGTTTACTTGAATATGGAAATGATGTTATTTTTACTGACTATGTTACTCAGGAGGAATTAGTATGTCTCTATAATTGTGCAACATTATTTATCTATCCTTCTTTATACGAAGGCTTTGGTATCCCACCCTTAGAATCAATGGTTTGTGGTACTCCAGTTATTACCTCTAATACAACATCTATTCCTGAAATTGTTGGAGATGCCGCTTTGCAAGTAGACCCCACCAATCAAGAAGAACTTGAAACAGCAGTATATAAATTATTGATTGACAGTTCTTTAAGAAATAACTTAATTCAGCGTGGATTAGCAAGAGCAAAGCAATTTTCTTGGCAAAGAATGGCTGAAGAGACTCTAGATATCTATAAATCTATTATTGCTTATGATAATAACTCATGAAAATACTTTTTGTTACTCCGAGATTTCCTTACCCCTTGTTACAAGGAGACCAACTGATACTCTATCATCGTCTTCGTATCTTAAGTCAGCGACATGAAATTACATTGTTGACCCTTTATCATAGTTCGTGGGAACTAGAAAATATTGATCAGATACGTCCTTACTGTAAAGCAATATATACTGTTCCTCTTCCTAAATGGCAATCACTTATCAATGTAGGAAAAGGTTTATTTACTTCACAATTACCTCTTCAAGCTTGCTACTACTCTTCTAGTAGGTTTCAGCAACAGCTAGATTCAATTTTAGCAGCCAACAACTTTGATATAGTTCATGCTTTTATGATGAGGATAGCCCCTTATTTTCATCATATACACACCCCTAAAATTATAGAACTGATTGACTCGATGCAACTAAATTTAGAGCGTCGTGTAGTGTTGGAATCTTTTCCTCGACGCTGGATTTTTCAGGAGGAACTTCAACGAGTCATCCGCTACGAACGTGATTTGCCTAACTTATTTAATAAGTTAGTAGTTGTATCTGAAAAAGATGCACAACTAATTCCTAGTGACCGAGTGAAAGTTATCCCAAATGGGATAGATACTGATTTTTTTAGTCTACAACAACAATCTCCAATAGATCCAACTCTAATTTTCTCTGGAAATATGAGTTATGCACCTAATATTCATGCTGTTAAGTGGTTTGTTGAACTTTGTCTACCAATAATTCAACAAACAGTTCCTAATGTTTCTCTTATAATTGCTGGAGCAAAACCTTCTAGAGAAGTTCGCAGTTTAGCGCGAAAAGAAGGAGTTATAGTGACTGGTTTTGTAGAGTCTATGCCAGAAACTCTGAAACAGGCAAAGGTTGCGATCGCTCCTATGCAATCAGGATCAGGTATGCAAAACAAAATTTTGGAAGCAATGGCTTCTGGACTACCTGTAGTCACTACAACATTAGGACTTGGTTCTCTGAGTGCAAAACCTGACAAGGAAATTTTGATAGCAGATAGTCCAGAAGATTTTGCGAAAGCTACGATTACTCTGCTACAAAACTCTGATCTAGCTAGAGAGATTAGAAATCTTGCAAGACAATTTGTTGTGAATAAATATAGCTGGGAATTTTCAGCTAACCAAGTTGAAAACCTGTACAATCAGATAATCATTGATAGAGGCAGATAAACTGAAGTTTTCAAACATGTTCCCATAATTTATGATTGTTTTCCGCGCAATCTGTAGCCAGAGATTCTCCAATAGTCTCAAAATTCTTTTGAATATCCCTTTTAAGACTCTCTGGATTAGATTGTACACCTAAAACAAATACTCTATTTTTTATATCATCTGGAATATAACTTTCTACAAAATTTAATCTATCTTCACATTCATCAAAATCAATAATTAATAGGATGTTTCTCTGTGGATATTGTCGCATAGCTTTGATATGATCATTTGTGAATTTATCTACAGCTTTTTTCCAACCATCAGCAATTGGTAGGATTTGAATAGCCCGATTATTCACATTCAAATTTTGAATAAATCCATTAACAATCTGACGATTAGCATCATCTTCAGGTAAAATTAACAAATGTGGTTTATTCTTATTTATACTCATAATTCTATGTCACCACAAATCAAAGAATTAATCAAATCGCCAGTAACAGGTATATCACTAAGCAATCTAATTAAAGTTGGTTCTAAGTGACTTTTTCTATCCAGAATAAAAGTGTTTTCATTGGAGAATTTTCTAATTGCTTCAGGATTATGAGAAGTTACTAAAATTTGGCCACTATCCTTAAATGAACGTCTCAGAGATG
>NZ_VIKZ01000112.1:0-9451 GCF_009711985.1 Dolichospermum sp. UHCC 0260
TACAGTGGGAACTAAAACTGCACGGTCTAGATATTTATTTCCCCGTTCACAGGAGGTTTCTGGACTGAATAAACACCCATGACAAGCTGCCCAATGTAGAGAAGTTGTTCCCTTCAAAGGGGTATGTTCTGCACACAAGGGGTCAGAAGTACACAACTGCATCTGTTCTAAAGCTTGGTCAATATGATAACCCAGCTTTTTTGGTTCTCCCAAACTTACTAAGCCTCCCAAAGTTCCCTCGCTGTCAGGTGCTGCGGTGTAAATCAGTACACCTGCCATTGGACTACCTTCTTCTTGAGGACGTTTGGAGTAAATTCGTTCTTTTAAACTGGCAGCATTATAGCCACACTCTATTGCCATTTGTCGCATGAGGGCATGGGCGAAAGAGTGTAGTAAAATATAGCGAACTCCAGGGAATGTTATTTTCACTGGGTCGAGAGAACGAATTTTACACCACTGTTTATGAGCTTCAAAAGCTCGATTTTGATAATCTTGTAATAGTTGACTTTGTTCCCATTGACTCAATTTTTCTTCGTTAAACTGAATAAAAATACCTTCCCCTTTTACCTCACTTGCGGGAACCCATTGAGGATTTTTACGGCTCAAGTCTACTAAATGTTCCGTGAGTATTTCCCCTTCATCTATAAAGTCACCCGGTGATTGAATCCGTGTAAAACTAATTAGGGCGCGAACTTCCCGCAATCTTTCTGCTAATACAACTTGGGAAAAATAATCTTCATAGCCAGCAGGAGGTTTGACTGGTTTTAACTGAAAATCTGGTGTATTAAAATTGGGGTCTGCTTGGGAAAAAATTTCCCATTCTGGAGTTTTTAAGTCCCTGGCATTTTTATCATCTGAATTACTTTCTTGTTGATTTTGTTTTTCTTCAATTATTGTCCAGATTTCTTCTAGGGGATGTTTTGATAATTCGGTTAATAAGTCAGGAAATTGACCGATCGCTTGTAATAAATCTAGATTACTTTTTAAAATATCTTGGCTGGTAGCTTTATTTAAAACGTGCCAATATTGCTCGATTATTTGGAATAATTGATGGGAACTTTCAGGAATTGACAAAGCGGAAAGGGTAATGGGAAACCAACTATTAGATGCACCTAATAAAATGGTTTTCATTTGTTTGTCGCAGGTATCATCAAAGTCACGTAAATGGGGATGACGGGCGCGACAACGAGGCATATTTTCTTTTCCGCTTTCACCAAAAGCATCTGATAAAGGGCGTTGTTGACCACAACTGCATATTACAAAAATATCGCTGGGAGAACCAGATACACCATATTCTTCAAATCTCAAAGCGCCATTACAGTTAATATTTTCTCCTCGATGGACAAAGTAACTCCAGGGAAAATCATCTAAATGTCCTCTTTCACAAGAAACAAGAAACCGTGAGGGTATGGCTGTTGGTTCTTTTTTGCTTTTAGGACAATTTTTATGAACATATTTAGTTTGATCTGGTCGGTAAGGATTTTCTTTTAATTGAAAAAGTTCTGATTTTAGGGAAGCAAGTAAATGACATTTAGGGCAAACCATCCAACTAGGAAAAGGTGCGACTGGGATTCCTATTCTGTTGACTTCATCAAAGGGACCAGATGATGTGACATTTTCTGGAGGCGTGGGAGGTGAAAGCAGTCGTTTTACTTGTGAACCTAATTCTTTACGAACAGCAGCTAAAAGTCTTGGTTCATTTAATTCGAGTGCATTTTGAGTGTTCCAGTCTTCTAAACCCATGACCATAACTGAGAGGTTGGGTAGGTCAAGTACAGCACCGACACCGAAGGAAAATAATATTTGACTGGGGCGTAATTCGCCAACTTTGTATTTATACATTTTGGGAATTGGGAATTGGGAATTGGGAATTGGGAATGGGGAATTGGGAATTGGGAATTGGGAATTGGGAATTGGGAATGGGGAATTGGGGATTGGGAATGGGGGATTGGGGATTGGGAATGGGGGATTGGGGATTGGGAATGGGGAATTGGGGATTGGGAATATGTTTACAAATTCTGTTTCTGTTTGGTCATTTTTTCTGGAAGGCGGTTAATGTCGTCGTCGGGTACTTGGTCTTGTAAAATTAATCCTACGGTTGGTTCTACATTGCGTAGGGAATTTAAACAAGTAAAATCTTGCCAGGTTTCTCGACCTGCTGATTTTAATAGTTCTATGGTTAAACCGTCCCGCTTTTCTATTTGGTATTTAAGAATGCCCCCACCTTGTATGTTTTGGGCTTTGCTTAACCAAATATCTAGTTTGGCTTCTAGTGCTTGTTTTACCATTTTCTGGGTTTCAGCATCCCCTACTAATCCGGCGCGATCGCAAATTGTTTCTATTGCAGCTTTAATATAAGGATGGTGACGTTCAATTCTTCCTGCTTGGTCATTACCATTAAATTCCTTACCTGCCAACCTCACTAATGTAACAAATAATGCTGCTAACCCTTTATCAATGGCACGGGGCGCAAAAGGTGTTAATGATAAGGCTTCTACGTGCTGGTAAAAGGTGGCGTGGTAATGTTCAAATCTTTCATAATGGGATAAATCTCTAGGACGCGCCCAATTATACACTGTTAATACTAAACCTGGATATGTCCGCCCTACACGGCTGGTAGCTTGAATATACTCGGCTGTGTTTTTTGGCTGTCCTGTTACTGCCATAATACCTAACCGTTTTACGTCCACACCTACGGAAATCATGTTAGTAGCTAGGAGAACATCTAATGGTTCTATTTGATTAATTGTTTGTTTTGCGTTCCCTTTTGTGTTCCGCTTGGCTTTAATTTCGGCATCTTTTTGCGGATCAAAGGTGGTTTCGAGTCTGTCTAAAATTTCTGGAATTTCTGTAGAGTCTCTGCGTGATGTCAGTTCTTCTAAATTTATTCTCAGTCTTTTTGCTAGTCCCCGACGATCCATTTTTCCTAGACGAATACGCACATCATCATCTACTAACCTTCTCATTCCTCCTAATTCTCGCATGGAATTAAAATAACCTACTAGGGTCATCCAAGGATCAGCGCGATCGCCATATTTTTCATACAGAAATTGGGAAGCTGATAAAATCGCTATATATACACGAATTGATACCGCTTTTAACCTGCGTCCTGTGGCACAAATTCCCAAATAACGCCTACCGGGATTAATTTCACTAGGTTGACGTTGACGGGAAAAAAAGTTATCTTCCACATCCAAACATTGGGGAGGAAAAACCTGTAAATCTCGCAAAAATAAGTTATATATTTGACTTTGTGCTTGGCGAATCGTAGCCGTAGAAGCCACAACTTTAGGGCGTACTTTTTTACCATCAACTTCCCAGGATGCTAACTCATCTACGGCTGTTTCATAGAGTCCCACTAAAGTCCCCAAAGGTCCACTAATTAGGTGTAACTCGTCTTGAATAATTAAATCTGGTGGTCGCAGCTTGTTAAAGGGGATAGTTTTAGCAGCAGCTAAATTAGTAGTTTTACGGTGTGAATCTGTATCTTCTATATTAGAAGAACGAAACCCATGACGCTGACAATAGCCATCCACTTGACCAAATAACATTTGTACTTCACCTTTCCAGGGCATTTGGGCAAATTTATCCACTGTAGCAATTAGTAAACTTGGTAAACGGCGATATATTTCTTCATCAACCACCAGAATGGGTAAACCCTCACCCGGAGATTGTTTTTCAGTAAATAAACACCGTCCTAAATCATCACCACAGTATATTAATGTCCGTCCCCTTCCTTTAGCAACAGATTCAACTTTTATATGTTTACCGGGGTTAATTTTAGTACCACACCAAGGACAATTATTTAATTGATGGGGTGAACCGCTACCGCTTTGCTGATACTGTCCCCGTTCTTGTTTACAAAATTCCTCGCTTTGATTGGTATGATTAGGGGTTGTGCGCTGACCTACCCATAAACCAATTCTAAAAGGTTCTTTACCCCATCTACTTTCATTTGTTTTGCGGATAGATTCACAAGCACAAATTAAAGTCGTAGCGCGTTGAAATTGCTGTAAAGTCAACAATCGTAGCGTGTAGCGCATGAGAACAGCAACCCCATACTCTCCAGAACGTCCCGCAATATTACCTTGTAATCTGCGTAAACCCAGAGTATAAGCTGTTAAACCTAAATATGCTTCGGTTTTACCCCCACCAGTAGGAAACCAAAGTAAATCTGCAACTGCATCCTGGGGATGACTTCTATCTGGGTGATGTAAATTGGTAATACTGGGTAAATTGAGTAAAATAAATGCTAACTGAAAGGGAAACCAGCGAGGTTGAGAAAGGGAAATTTGCTGTAAATCTGCGGTTTTATTTTGACGGATTTGTTCTGAATAAATAGAATGAACTCTCTGTAAATACATTGCTTGATTCATAAACCGAAAAGCGTCTGCTGCTTTTTCATCGGTTTGTAACAATGTCAGTCCTTCCCTAATTCTATTTAAAGTCTGTTCACATTTTTGAATAGCAGTTTTCGCTTCATTTTCATAGTCTGTTAATCCGGTTGCGGGGTCAGATATCCGTTGTTTTTGGGTATTAATCCAACTTTGATAAGCTGTAATTAAAGGACTAATTTTATTAGCAAGATCACCAGTTGCAGTTGTAGATAATTCTTGCATATCTAAAACCAATCCTGCTAATTCTGGAATTTCGTCTACTTGTGGAGGAGAGGTTTTAGGAACTTCATAAGCTGGAATTACTGAAATTGATAATTCAACAGCACGTTCTTCAGTTCTTGATGCTGTTTTTGCATGGACACTGACACCATGACCAATGGCAAATTCTACCTGTTTACGGTAAAGCATGGCCATAGTTTTTTCTTCAGTATAAATTACAGGATCTAATTTTCCTAATGATCGGGGTTGATGTCGTTTTAAGAAAATATCAGGATGTTGAGAATCGGCGGATTTAACCCTTAATTCTGGTTGAAATAACCAAGTTTCATCTCGTTTTTCTTTAGTTTCTCTTTGTCCATTGATTAAAAATAAACTGACAATAAAATCACCGTTATTTTGTTTCCTAATTTGTCCTTTTACATAAACTTCTGGATATTGTGGATCAACTATCCAATTATTAATTACTCCCTCAATTAAAGGAATAGTAGGAGAATTAGAGCGAATTTGTTCCCGTTTCCAAACTTTTTTAGTGTGACTATCTACTTTGTTCAAGATTCCGCTAGGTACTTTTTTATATTGTCCCCAACCGGCGGTAATTTGTAATGCTTTAGCTGTACCATTAACACAAAATGTCATTCCGAAAGAAGATGGAAACATAGTTTCTAATGGAGGGACATTAACTTCTGTACTACCATCTTCCACAGTACCTTTACCACTAATAGCTAATTCATCATTATTTCCGGGTAAATAACAATCTACTTCCCGTAAATTATCATCTAAATTATCCGAATTATCTAAATTATCATCTTTGGATATTTGATTAACAACACTGGATTTTTCTATTGTTTCTTCAGTGATGCGACGGTGTTGGGGTGCAAGTAGTCCTACTAAATAGCGATCGCTTACACTCTTTTCATCTAATTCTTCATCTTCACCACCAGCAGGACCGAGTAAATCGTTAATAATTGCTATTTCTAATTCTTCTCGAATTTTATAAGCTGAAGGTATATTTGATGATAAAATAGGTTGTTGTTCTTCGGTTTTGGTATGGGTTTTGATATAATTATTAATATCCGCAGCAATATGATCACTAATTTCTCCATTTATTCCTAACCAATCAACATCTTCTACTGAATCAATTCCTTCTAAAAGTATTGCTAATTGTGATTCTGGTGCAGAAATTACACTACTCCAATCTAAGATAATTTGATGTTGACGGAGTTTTTTATTTATCTCTACTAAATCAAGTTCACCGGGGAGAATTGCAGGAAGTTGGATAATCATAATTGGGAATTGGGAATTGGGAATTGGGAATTGGGAATTGGGAATTGGGAATTGGGAATTGGGAATTGGGAATTGGGAATTGGGAATTGGGAAGTTTGTTTTTTAGGTTGCTAATTTTTATTCACCAGCTTGGTGTTTAAGTATATTAACCATACTGTCTGATAACCATAATCCAGCATTACGTAAAGCCTCAATTCTAGGAGATACACTAGAAATTAATCCCCTCCTTTTCGCTAATATTAATAAACCTCCTGTACCCATAGTAATAATAGTTAATGATTGACCACAACGCCGTGCTGCTCTATCATCTACAATAGCCGCATAATCTGAATTTTTTGACGCTAGACTCAATACCTGTGATTCTCCTTTTCCTAAATCCCAAGCTGCTACTTCAGGTGCTATGCTATCAATTACTACTCTTTGTATCCAAGGAACAGTAGATAATTGTCTTGATGCAATATCTTCTTCTCTTCCCTGAGTAACTTCTTCAAAAACACCTTCTGGAACTAATATTTCTGTGAATAATTGTGGTAATAATTCTGCTTGTTGACTTTTAAACAACACAATTAGAGGTGAGGAATTAATAATGATGCGATTAATCAACATTTGACATTTCCTCAGCTAATTCTTCCGCTGTATATTGCATAAAATCAACTCGATAACGAGATAAAGCATAAATAAACTCTGTCCGAGTTAGTCCGGCTATATCTGCTGCTTTATTTTGCGAGATATCACCTAATTCGTACCATTTTACGGCGGCTGCAATTTTCATTTCTTGCACAAATTCTTCGGGATTTTTTCGCAGTGCAGAAAATGCGGTTTCTGGTAATTGAATGGGTATGGTTTTCATGGTTTGGGAATTGGTAATTGGGAATTGGTGTTTCCATTTATATTATAATAACAATTAATCAACAAATTCTGATAAAACCGTGAGTTTTGACAACGTTTGTAAGCTATTAGCTGAAAAATATCCTCTTGATTTTGCCCGATGGTTACTACCAGAAGAACCACAAAGCGTCAAAGTTTTAAAAACCGAATTGAGTATTGAACCAATTCGTGCTGATTTTGTCACGTTTGACGAAAAGTGAAAACCGAATTTTACACATCGAATTTCAGACACTATCAACTTCTCGAAAACCCATTCCTTTCCGCGTCCTAGATTATTATATTCGGTTAAAAAGACTATATCCCGAATGTACCATTATCCAAGTCGTGATTTTCCTCCAGGAAACAGAAGATAAAAATGCTTTTATCAATGTTTACCAAGATGTAAATACTACCCACTATTATCAAGTAATTAGAATGTGGGAACAAGACCCTGTTTTATTTCTTAATAATCCCGCACTCTTACCATTAGCACCATTAACCCGCACAAATGCACCTCAAGATTTATTATCGCAGGTTGCTGAAAGTGTTGCTAAAATTGAGGAAATAGAAATCAAGCGGGATATTGTAGCCTGTACTGAGATTTTAGCAGGTTTACGGTTTGAGAAAAAGCTGATTAGTCAATTACTTAGGGAGGACATTATGCGAGAATCAGTAATTTATCAAGATATTTTCCAAAAAGGCGAGAAGCAAGGTGACAAACAAGGTGAACAACGAGGTAGAGAATTAGGTGAACAACGGACAATTATCCGTTTACTTAATCGCCGGTTTGGAGAATTAGATTCATCATTGGTTGATAGAATCACAACTTTGAATATTGAAAAGTTGGATAATTTAGCAGATGCTTTATTAGACTTTTCTAATATCAATGATTTGGTAAATTGGTTAAATGACAATCAACATGAAGGTCAAAATTAATCAACACTAACAACTGTAATTTTATGAGAGTCCGTTAAAACGGACTTTCTCTATAAGACGAGGATATTATGCGAGAATCAGTAATTTATCAAGATATTTTCCAAAAAGGTGAGAAACAAGGTGACAAACGAGGTGAACAAAGGACAATAATCCGTTTACTTAATCGTCGGTTTGGAGAATTAGATTCATCATTGGTTGATAAAATCAAAACTCTGAATATTGAAAAGTTGGATAATTTAGCAGATGCTTTATTAGACTTTTCAAATATCAATGATTTGGTAGATTGGTTAAATGATAATTAGTTAGGGAATTGCGTAATAATAATTTTATTTTGTCAGAATCAGGATATCCAGGATTTGAGGATGTACAGGATGTGGTTTGATGTTTGGTTGTGTAGTGTTTTTGATTTTTTTGTCTGAAATGGCTAACGCCACGCTGCGCGAACAGGATGTCCAGGATTTAAGGATGTACAGGATGTTATTGGTAATTTGTTTGTGAATATTTGAGATTATAATAAAATTAAGTTACCCTAGTAGTCAATCAATAATAGCAAATAAATTATCAAATCATTTATTCATTATATATCATCCTCAAATCTGTATTTATCATAGACAATAAAACACTTACATCCTGTAAATCCTATAATCCTGGACATCCTGATTCTGACAAATAACAAATACCAAACACCAAACAGAAAATTTATCAACAACATCCTGTAAATCCTATAATCCTGGACATCCTGATTCAGACAATTACCAATTACCAAACACCAAACAGAAAATATCAAAACAACATCCTGTAAATCCTTAAATCCTGGAAATCCTGATTCTGACAATTTCCCCATTCCCTAAAACATCTCAATCTGTTTCACATCATTATTCACTTCCTCCTGTACCTTCTTCTTCCCCCCACCTTTCGCTTTTTTCTTCCCTTTATCATGTAAACCTTCGGCGACTTCTTCCGCGTATCTTTGATGATTTAATTGCAATAATCTATCTAATATTTCTCGTCTCGCATTTTCGCAAATCGTGAACCGGATACCTTGTTTTGTATCATGAAAATCATGATCTAATTCTATATCTTCCCAACCATAAGCAGCAGCTACCGCGTTATCCATTTCTATGTGTAATGTGCGTAATTCTTCAATGTCTGGGTTGGTTTCGTCGGGGTTGTGAAAGCGGTTGTAGGTTTTGGTTAATCCCTCTTGACGGGTTAACATGATTTTTTGGCGGTGAGTGTAATATTTTTCGCCTATTTGTTCTAGGTTTGCGGTTGATGTGGGGAAGGGGAATGTTTCAAAACCATCTGTTGGTGAATATCTAATACCTGCATCTCTGATTGTTGAACAAAATTGCCACGCCCAAAAGCTATGTATTGAAGACTGTAATAATGCAAGTGTGCTAAATTTATCTGATGCAATAACAGAAAGGGCTTCACTAAATACTTCCCTAGTTGTTACTAATTCAAAAATTAAAATTTTATTATGTCTTGATGTTAGTAACACTCTTTCCATGTTTGCGATCGCACTATAAAGTTCTATAGTAGGACGAGTAAAACGCCACCAAATTTCACGCCTTTGTTTATCTTTATTTTTCTCTCTCTCCGGTTTAACTTTTTCTATTACAATCGCTAAACAATCAGGATAATCACTTGCATAAGGTCTACCTTTAGGATTTTTAGGATCATCATTTTCAGCATCTAAAGGCCAATCTTTAAAATTAATTACCCAACGACTAGGAGACCAGGCA
>NZ_VIKZ01000113.1:1698-4922 GCF_009711985.1 Dolichospermum sp. UHCC 0260
GACTGCTGGGTTAAATTCCAGCCAGAACCTTGAAAACTGCATAAGAGAACGAGAAATAGCAGGCAGACGAAACATGAAAGTGTTTCTGAAAGCAAAGAAAAAGAAATGTGGTCAAGTTAATAAGGGCTAATGGTGGATACCTAGGCACACAGAGGCGATGAAGGACGTGGTTACCGACGAAATGTTCCGGGGAGTTGGAAGCAAACTTTGAGCCGGAAATGTCCGAATGGGGCAACCCTATGTACTACCTGTTGAATATATAGACAGGAAAGAGCCAACCCAGCGAACTGAAACATCTTAGTAGCTGGAGGAAGAGAAATCAAACTAGAGATTCCCTCAGTAGTGGTGAGCGAAAGGGGAAGAGCCTAAACCAAGGGATTTATCCTTTGGGGTCGTGGGACAGCGAGATCGAATCTAGAGACTAAACGAAACAGCTAAATACTGTACCAGAGGGGGTGAAAGTCCCGTAGTTGAAAGTCAAAGGATAGTAGCTGAATCCCGAGTAGCATGGAGCACGAGGAATTCCATGTGAATCAGCGAGGACCACCTCGTAAGGCTAAATACTACTGTGTGACCGATAGTGAACAAGTACCGCGAGGGAAAGGTGAAAAGAACCCCGGAAGGGGAGTGAAATAGAACATGAAACCATAAGCTTACAAGCAGTGGGAGTCCGATTTAACGGATGACCGCGTGCCTGTTGAAGAATGAGCCGGCGACTTATAGGCACTGGTAGGTTAAAGCGAGAATGCTGGAGCCAAAGGGAAACCGAGTCTGAACAGGGCGATAAATCAGTGTTTATAGACCCGAACCCTGGTGATCTAACCATGTCCAGGATGAAGCTTGGGTAACACCAAGTGGAGGTCCGAACCGACTGATGTTGAAAAATCAGCGGATGAGGTGTGGTTAGGGGTGAAATACCAATCGAACCAGGAGCTAGCTGGTTCTCCCCGAAATGTGTTGAGGCGCAGCGGTAATGGTTAAATTTGGGGGGTAAAGCACTGTTTCGGTGCGGGCTGGGAGACCGGTACCAAATCGAGACAAACTCAGAATACCCAGAAGAAGACATTGCCAGTGAGACAGTGGGGGATAAGCTTCATTGTCAAGAGGGAAACAGCCCAGACCACCAGCTAAGGTCCCCAAATCATCGCTAAGTGATAAAGGAGGTGAGATTGCCTAGACAACTAGGAGGTTTGCCTAGAAGCAGCCACCCTTGAAAGAGTGCGTAATAGCTCACTAGTCAAGCGATCTTGCGCCGAAAATGAACGGGGCTAAGCGATGTACCGAAGCTGTGGGATTGATATTAAATTATTAATCGGTAGGGGAGCGTTCCGTCGTAGGTTGAAGCAGTAGCGGCGAGCAGCTGTGGACGAAACGGAAGTGAGAATGTCGGCTTGAGTAGCGCAAATGTATGTGAGAATCATACACCCCGAAACCCTAAGGGTTCCAGAGCCAGGTTCGTCCACTCTGGGTTAGTCGGGACCTAAGGCGAGGCCGAAGGGCGTAGTCGATGGACAAAGTGTCAATAGTCACTTACTGTTCTGTGGGAGCATAGAGAGGGACGCATCAAAGATAGCCATACCCTGATTGGTTTGGGAGGAGTTTACGAACTCCGAGTGGTGAAGGATAGTGCCAAGAAAAGCTCGCTATGTGATGAAGATAGAACACCCGTACCCGAAACCGACACAGGTAGGGAGGTTGAGAATACCAAGGGGCGCGAGATAACTCTCTCTAAGGAACTCGGCAAAATGGCCCCGTAACTTCGGGAGAAGGGGTGCCCACCTCAGACGTGGGTCGCAGTGAAGAGATCCAGGCGACTGTTTACCAAAAACACAGGTCTCCGCCAACTCGCAAGAGGACGTATGGGGGCTGACGCCTGCCCAGTGCCGGAAGGTTAAGGAAGCTGGTCAGCGAAAGTAAAGCTGGCGACTGAAGCCCCGGTGAACGGCGGCCGTAACTATAACGGTCCTAAGGTAGCGAAATTCCTTGTCGGGTAAGTTCCGACCCGCACGAAAGGCGTAACGATCTGGATGGTGTCTCAGAGAGAGACTCGGCGAAATAGGAATGTCTGTGAAGATACGGACTGCCTGCACCTGGACAGAAAGACCCTATGAAGCTTTACTGTAGCCTGGAATTGTGTTCGGGCTTCGCTTGCGCAGGATAGGTGGGAAGCGGTGAGTTATTCCTTTTGGGGAATAAGGAGCTAACGGTGAGATACCACTCTGGCGAAGCTAGAATTCTAACCCACGACCGTCAGCCGGTTGGGGAACAGTTTCAGGTGGGCAGTTTGACTGGGGCGGTCGCCTCCTAAAAAGTAACGGAGGCGCGCAAAGGTTCCCTCAGCACGCTTGGAAACCGTGCGACGAGTGTAAAAGCAAAAGGGAGCTTGACTGCAAGACTGACAAGTCGAGCAGGTACGAAAGTAGGCTTTAGTGATCCGACGGCGCAGAGTGGAATGGCCGTCGCTCAACGGATAAAAGTTACTCTAGGGATAACAGGCTGATCTCCCCCAAGAGTCCACATCGACGGGGAGGTTTGGCACCTCGATGTCGGCTCATCGCAACCTGGGGCGGAAGTACGTCCCAAGGGTTGGGCTGTTCGCCCATTAAAGCGGTACGTGAGCTGGGTTCAGAACGTCGTGAGACAGTTCGGTCCATATCCGGTGCAGGCGCAAGAGTATTGAGAGGAGTCCTCCTTAGTACGAGAGGACCGGGAGGAACGCACCGCTGGTGTACCAGTTATTGTACCAACAGTAAACGCTGGGTAGCCAAGTGCGGAGAGGATAACCGCTGAAAGCATCTAAGTGGGAAGCCCACCTCAAGATGAGTACTCTCACTACAATTTGTAGGTAAGGTCACGGGCAGAACACCCGTTAATAGGCTCTAAGTGGAAGTGCAGTAATGTATGAAGCTGAGGGGTACTAATAGACCGAGGGCTTGACCTCTATTCAATTAAAAATTGATAATTAAAAATTAAAAATGAAGGTTTTTGGTGGTTAATTATCACTGTTGATTCTCGTTCTTTTTGCAGTCTTCAGGGTTGTGAATACCCTAAGTTAAAAATCGGTAATTAATTTTTAATTCTGAATTTTTAATTTTTAATTGTTTCCTGGTGTCTATGGCGCGGTGGAACCACACTGATCCCTTCCCGAACTCAGAGGTGAAACGCTGCTGCGGCGACGATAGTTTAGGGGTAGCCCTCCGTGAAAATAGCTCGATGCCAGGTTT
>NZ_VIKZ01000011.1:0-61666 GCF_009711985.1 Dolichospermum sp. UHCC 0260
TGCATCATGAGGAAAATTAAAGGCAGGGCTTCTCATCATCTCAGGAAAGAATTTCCCGAACTTTTGAAAATACCTACCTTGTGGACACCAAGCTATTTTGTTAGTACCGCTGGAAATATTTGCACAGAAACGGTCAAGAAATACATTGAACAGCAACGCGATTAATGTCAATGCAGGATAAATCCTGCATACAGCCTTCATCCCTTGTCTAAAGCACAGATGTAGCTGACTAAGTCAGCTACATCTTCAAGGGTTTTCGGCATTTCCCTTATAAAATCTGGAATATCAATTTCTGTTATTGTATAAGAGTATGTATCTAATCCTTGGTAAATACACTATTTTGCATATATGTCAACAGCTAAAAACAATCATCAAACCAACTTTTTGCAATTTTTTTTAGTTCTAGATCCTTTCTCTAGGCTAATTTTTTTAGGACTTGGGTTTGCTAGTTTTGGTACGGTTGTGATCATTGTTGGCAATATTGTTAATTATCTCACACCACCTCACCTGACTCTAGCGGCTGGAGATAAAACAGGAGAAAGTTATATTATCAGTGAAGCTATTAAAAAGGTAATTGAACGCAGAACTAATATCCAAATTCAAGTAGAAGAAACTAGAGGAACAACTCAAAATATAGAAATGTTATCAACAGGAAAAGCTCAGTTAGCAATGGCTCAAGTAGATGTTGCTGCTGAGGAAATTGGTAATGTAAGTTCTCAGTTAAAAGCGAATATAAGAACAGTAACTTTATTGTATAAAGATACTTTTCAGTTAGTTGTAAAAAATCCTCAAATCAATCAATTTACACAACTTAAAGGCAAGACTATTGCTTTAGCTGCTACTGGTGGACAATATCAGTCTTTTTTAACAGTAGCAAAGCATTTTGGTTTAAGTGAAAAAGACTTTAAGATTACAGGTTTAGATAGTAATGGTAAGCCTATTCCTGGTTATAATGATCGGTTTGCAGATAAAGATTTTCGGGAAAATAAAGCTGATGCTGTATTTCGAGTTCGGGCTATAGGTAATAAGTCCATTGCTAATCTTGTCAATAATTATCAAGGAAAATTAATATCAATTCCTCAAGCAGAAGCAATGAAAATCAAGCAACCTGCTTTTGAATCTGCGATAATTCCTCAAGGTGCATATAGAGGCCATTTTCCTGTTCCTAATACTAATTTACCTACAGTAGCAATATCAAGACTACTATTAGCAAATGATCAAGTAGATGCCAATATTATCAGAAAATTAATTCAGACAATTTATGAAAATCGTCAAGAAATAGCTAATGAAATTCCTCTAGATCATGCTGAAGTTAAACCTTTGATTTCTAGTATTAGTCCTCCTAAAGAAAATAGTGGTGTTGATATTTTCTTACATCCTGGGGCTGCGGCTTTTTATGACAAAGATAAACCATCTTTTATTCAGGAATACGCAGATTATATCGGGTTATTATTGACAATTCTTTTATTAGCATTTCAATGGATTCGTCAACTCAAATTATGGATTGAGAAGAGTAAAAAAGATGAAGCTGATGAATATATTAAATCAGCCATTAGTTTAATGAAAGCAGGACAATATCAGATTGGAGATAGACAAAGAAAACTTGACAAAACCTTTGATGAAGCTGCAAAATCTTTGATTGATGAAAGAATTTCCCAAGAGTCTTTTCGGACATTTAACGAGGCTTATAAAAATACTAAAGAAGCCATAGAAAGGGATAGACAAATCGCTCAACAAGCAATTGAAAAAATCCAAAGAGAAAATGCAGCTAAATATATAAAAATCGTGGTAAACCTATTACGATATGGACAACAAAATCAAAGTACAATAGTTCAACAAAAGTTAGATACAATTCTTGAGCAGGTAGTTAGTGATTTAGTCTTAGAAAATATTTCTCAAGAATCATTCCGGACTTTTATTGAAGCATATAAAGCCACCAGAGATTCTATCGAAAGTAAGAACCAATCATTAAATTAACTTTTGATAAGTAGGTGAACACAATAAAACCAAACTGTGTAAAGAAACGTAAAATCGCTGAAAACTTCTTTACTCTTGCCTATTGCCTTGCTATAACGACAATTTTCAACGCCAACGTACTTAATACTAATCAATATCCCCGAATTCCTGGATCAATTCATAATTTATTGCAAAAATAAAAAAGAAGTCGGGGATCTGGGTATTTTTAATTTATGGTTTAAAATCAATATGGGTAAACTATAAAGTTATGTAAAATACATCCGTGACTAGATCTGAACAAATATTACCACTGTATAAAAACCCAGAACGGTTAGAAAATCGGCTGGGAGAAATTCCCCCAGAACCGGGGGTCTATTTGTTGCGGGATGGCAGCGATCGCTTAATATATATAGGTAAATCTCGTAAATTGCGTTCTCGTGTCCGTTCCTATTTCCGGGACTCCACTAACAAGACTGAACGCATTAACACAATGGTCAAGTTAGTGACAGAAATTGAATTTATTGTCACTGATACAGAAGCTGAAGCATTAGCCCTAGAAGCCAATTTAATTAAGCAGCATCAGCCCTATTTTAACGTTTTACTCAAAGATGATAAAAAGTATCCTTATCTCTGCATTACTTGGTCAGAGGAATATCCGCGCATTTTCATTACCCGCAAACGTCAATTAGGAAAAGCCAAGGATAAATATTACGGTCCCTATACAGATTCCGGCTTATTACGAGAAATTGTCCATTTGTGTAAAAAGATTTTCCCTTTACGACAAAGACCACAACCTTTATTTAAAGATCGTCCCTGTTTAAATTATGATATTGGTCGTTGTCCTGGAGTTTGTCAAAAATTAGTTTCCACAGTTGAATATGCAAAAATTGTCCAAAAAGTAGCAATGGTTTTTCAAGGAAGGACTCAGGAACTAATTGATATTTTAACAGCACAAATGGAAACTGCTGCCGAAGAATTAAATTTTGAAAATGCCGCAAAAATTCGTGATCAAATTGTAGCTTTAAAATCCCTCAATGCCGCCCAAAAAGTCTCCTTACCTGATGATACTATATCACGAGATGCGATCGCTTTAGCTGCCGATGACCAACACGCCTATATTCAATTATTCCAAATTCGCGCTGGTCAATTAGTTGGCCGTTTGGCTTTTGTTGCTGAATCTCACGCTGAACCGGGAGCAATTTTACAACGAGTTTTAGAGGAACATTATCAAACAGCGGAAAGTGTGGAAATTCCTAGCGAAATTTTAGTACAACATGATTTACCAGATAGTGAGATCTTATCTGATATTTTGACAGAACGCAAGGGCAGAAAAGTCACAATTTCCAACCCTTTGCGACAAAGTAAAGCAGAATTAATAGAAATGGTGGAAAAAAATGCCCAATATGAATTACAGAGAATGCAAAAATTGGGAGATAGTAATCTGCAAGCAACCCAAGATTTAGCTGCTATTCTCGACTTACCAGATTTACCCAAACGCATTGAAGGTTATGATATTTCTCATATTCAAGGAACTAATGCGGTAGGTTCGCAAGTAGTTTTTATTGATGGTTTACCAGCTAAACAACATTACCGACATTATAAAATTAAAAATCCTGATATTAAAATTGGTCATTCCGATGATTTTGCCAGTTTATCAGAAGTTATTAATAGACGGTTTCGTAAATATATTGAAGATCCGAAATTAGCAAGGTTGGGTAATGCTGACTGGCCTGATTTAATGATGATTGATGGTGGTAAAGGTCAATTATCTGCTGTTGTGGGTATTTTACAGGAAATGAATCTATTCGCAGATTTGCGGGTTGTCAGTTTAGCCAAAAAACGAGAAGAAATCTTTTTACCCCACTCATCAAAACCTTTAGAAACAGACTCAGAACAGCCAGGAGTCCAGTTATTAAGAAGATTACGAGATGAAGCCCATAGATTTGCTGTCAGTTTTCATCGGCAACAAAGAAGTGATAAACTCAAGCGATCGCATTTAGATGAAATTCCCGGTTTAGGACAAAATCGGCAAAAGTTGTTATTAGCGCATTTTCGCTCTCTTGATTATATTCGTCAAGCTACAACTACACAATTAACAGAAGTTCCCGGAATTGGTTTACGATTAGCGCAAGATATTTATGATTATTTCCATCCTGTTTAAATATATTTTTTAAGAGATACGAACCACAGAGGCACAGAGGACACAGAGGGAAGAAATTTTTTACTCAGTTGTCTTGACTCCTGATTCATTCTGTATTATTAATCAACGTTGTAAATACCATAGTGTTACCAGATGAAAATTAGCTTGTGCATGATTGTTAAAAATGAAGAAACTACCTTGCCAAAGTGCTTAGGAAGTGTTAAAAATTTTGTTGATGAAATTGTAGTTCTGGATACGGGTTCAACTGATAAAACTCCCCAAATAGCGGCACAATTTGGGGCTAAAGTTCATTATTTTACATGGAATAATAATTTTAGTGATGCAAGAAATGAGGCTTTAAAATATGTCACAGGTGACTGGATTTTAGTTTTAGATGCTGATGAAACTTTAACACCAGAAATTATTCCTTTTTTGGAAGTGGCTATTAATAAAGAAGAATATTTAGTTATTAATCTGGTGCGTCAAGAAGTTGGTTCAACACAATCACCTTATTCTCTGGTTTCTCGATTATTTCGTCATCATCCAGATATCTATTTTGATCGCCCTTATCATGCTTTAATTGATGATAGTGTCATGGCAATTTTAGCCAAAGAAGCAAATTGGGAAATCGGTTATTTACCAGGGGTAGCAATTCTCCATACTGGTTATCAAAAAGCTGTAATTAATGAACAGAATAAATCTGCTAAAGCCGCAGCCGCAATGGCAGAGTTTTTGGCAAATCATCCTAATGATGCTTATGTTTGTAGTAAGTTGGGGGCTTTGTATATGCAAATGGGGAAGATTAATGAAGGTATGGAGTTATTGAATCATGGATTAAATCAAATTATTGGTAATCAGGTTAATGAAGATAAAAAACCATTAAGTAAATTCAAATATTCGCAGTCACAAAAAGTTGAAGTTGCTTTTGATGAAGATATAAATTATGATATTTTGTATGAATTGCATTACCATTTAGGAATTGCTTATACAAATTTAAAAAATTTGCCCTCAGCCATTTCTCATTATCAAGCTGCGGTAAAATTGCCTATTTATCCGCTTTTAAAATTAGGAGGATATAATAATTTAGGAAATTTATTCAAAAGTATGGGGAATTTTTCAGAAGCAAAAATTGCTTATGAAACAGCCATAAAAATTGATCCTAATTTTGTAACTGGTTATTATAATTTAGGGATGGTATGTAAAGCCATGGGATTATTTGCTGAAGCTATTGATGCCTATAATAACGCCATTAATTTGAATCCTGATTATGCAGAAGCTTATCAAAATTTAGGGGTTGTACTGTTGAAAATTGGCGATGTTCAAGGTAGTTTAGAAGCTTTTGAATATGCCATTTCTCTCCATGAATTAAACAACCCTGAAGAAGCACAAAGACTTCATCAGGGTTTAAAGGAAATGGGTTTGTTGTAATTTCTAAATCTGAGAACGCACGAATTTCTCTAGTCTATCCATTCCCTTTTCAATTGTCGTCATATCCGTAGCGTAGGAAAGACGAATATTTTTATCAGCGCCGAAAGCGACACCGGGAATAAGTGCAACTTGATGTTCTGCTAATAAAGCATCACAAAATTCCAGAGATTTCAAGCCGGTTTTGCTGATATCAGGGAAAAGGTAAAATGCACCGTCTGGTTTAGCGGTACTCAAACCCGGAATAGCTTTGAGTCTTTCAAACATTACCTGACGACGTTTAGCGAAAGCTTGACGCATTTCCTCTACACAGTCTTGGGAACTTTCTAACGCGGCGATCGCTCCATATTGAGCAAAAGTACACACATTTGATGTACTATGTCCCTGAATGGTACTAGCGGCTTTGATAATTTCCACAGGTCCAGCTAAATAACCCAAGCGCCAACCGGTCATTGAGTAACCTTTAGCGAAACCGTTACTAATTAAGGTGCGAGAAAAAATTTCCTCACCTAAAGAACCAATGCTGATATGTTCTGCACCATCATAGAGAATCTTCTCGTAAATCTCGTCAGACACAACATAGATATCTGCATCAACTATTACCTGCGCCAAGGCTTTAATTTCCCCTGGCGTGTATACCATCCCTGTGGGGTTAGAAGGGGAGTTAAGAACAAATAACTTGGTTTTTGGGGTAATAGCTTTTTTTAGCTGTTCTGGTGTGATTTTGTAGCCAGTGGAAGCATCTGTTTCCACAATCACCGACTTACCACCAACTAAAGTTACCATTTCGGGATAACTTAACCAGTAGGGTGAGGGAATAATTACCTCATCACCTGGGTCAATCAGTGCCACAATCAAATTATACAGGGAATGCTTACCGCCATTGGTGACAAGGACATTCTCTGCCTTATAATTAAGACCATTATCATTTTTTAGCTTGTGGGCGATCGCTTCCCGTAATTTTGGTTCACCAGCGGCGGGGCCATACTTGGTTTTACCTTCATCCAAAGCCTTTGCGGCTGCGGCTTTGATATGCGCTGGCGTGTCAAAATCCGGTTCACCTGCGCTAAAACTACAAACATCTATCCCCTCGGCTTTCATGGCCTTAGCTTTCGCTGCAATGGCTAAGGTGATGGAGGGTGTTACCTGACTTACTCTTGCTGCCAGCTTCATTCTACTTTAATTTCGCCAATATCCTTTCTATCTAAGGATATCCCAGAATCCTATCCGATATTTGCCCTTTCTAAATTCTTTTCTCTCCCAGGTATGGACAATTTAATTTACTTCAAGACTTGACAAGACGAAAATTTTGGTTTACACTTATGTTAGGAGTAGAAATCTGTCCGCGCATATATAGTAATTGTTTGGATTGTCAGAATTAGGATTTACAGGATGTTGATTTGTGATGGAGATTTTTACTTTTTCCATTATTCTTCATGTCAAGACTTGACAAGATGCGATAATTAGGGCTTGCTGAATAAACCGAAAACCTAGATAGATTAAGCCCACCTTCCGCACCCTAACTGTCCTCAAATTAAATCTAGTTCTAATTTTTTCTGCGATTAACAAATTTGTTATTCGCACATAGGTCCTGACAGCTTTTTACACGAGAAAAGAATAAGTGCATTTGCCGAACTAACCAAGATTTTACCCGCCAAGCTGCCATGGAAAGGTTTTCTGTAGATGATTGTGAGGTTAATTCAGCACTGTGTTGATCATAGTGTAACCATTTGACTGGTAAGTGTCCCATCGGTGTCATCGGGGACAATTTGAAAGTTAGTGCTTCATATTCTAACCAGTTTCCCTCTTTTCGCCAACCAAGGCGATCGCCAAGTTTCTTTTCTGTTTCATAGTCTACTTGACCACCCATTTCGCTCCAAATAGTTTGTTGAATACTAAAGCCAAAATAACCATAACTATATTGTTCCCACAGTTGATCGATATTATGAATATCTTGACAAGGAAAATTATCAATATCTTGCTGATAAACTTCATTCCAATAATTCTTTTTCATGACTGTTAGCATTAATTTAGCGGTTTCAATATCAGCTTCTTGCCACCTATGCTGCGCTAGAAGATCCCGTAATTGAGTATAATCAATATCTTGATTGCTGAAAAATTCTTTTGTCAAAGTAACATTATTATTCACCAATCCCATCAATCTTGTTTCTTTATCAGCAGATAGCGGAACGACAGTAGTAAAATTTATGTCTGCTATATTGAGCAAGTTTTCTTGGTCGGTGAATTGCTCAGATATATAGTTTGATATTAAATCAATACCTTGATCCAAAAAGACACTATTTTCGTTCAAATCAAAATTATGGATTTGCCAATCTAATAATTGAGATTGAATAAAAGCATCTTTTAATCTAGCTTTTCTTTCATAACTTGTTACCATAAAATCAAGAAAAGTATCAGAAATACCCTCCTTGACTTCAATGTGATCTAAATTTGACTGATACTTTAAAACGTTATCTCCTAAATTTTTAATATCTCCGACAATTGCGTAAAAATATTCATCTATTTTGACGACTTCTTCTATTAATGATTGAAAGGGTCTAAAGTATGCTTGTAAAGAGGTTTCGAGATTGATGGCAGTATGGGCAATGTTGGCTATTTCTTGACGAATTTTCTGGGCTTTTCTTTGATATTCGTAAATTTCTTGATAGACTTCTAAGTCTTTAACTATTTTTTTGACTATTTCTTTTTGATTTTGTGTATCTTCGGCAATTCTTGTAATTCCTACGCTGATTAAACTGATTTTTTCCAACATTAAAAAGTAAGCATTACTCAAGAGTAACACTGCTTTAAAATTTTCTTTTTTCTCCCATCTTAGTTCATCTAGTATTGCCGGATTATGATGATTTTTAAGTTCTAAATTACTTCTTTCATCTTCTATTTTTTTTATTTCTAAATATTTTTGTTTGAATAATTTTTTCAAATCTTCCGTAAGGATTAATAAAAAATCATGATAACTATTCTTGTAATTTTCTAAAAAATCAATAATATGTGTATAGTCATTAATAAATAATTGGATTTCCTCAAGAATTTCTCCCTGGCTAATTTCTGATTTTCGCTTAATTAGTCCACCAAGATGATGATGATATCGCACACCCTCTTTAAATAAGGTTTGACGTTCTTGGATTTTTTTTTGAACTATTTTTACCCCGTTATTTTTCATTACGGGTACTTGATAGTTTTGGTTGTAAATTGAAATACTTTTGTAAGTAATTAGTTGTTTCTGCTGTCTAGTTCGCATAAGCTTGATTATCAAAAGTATGAATATTTGTTAATCTTTTACCCATTTTAACACCTTTGAGTCTTTATTATAGCGGTAGGTAGAGCCATCCTGAGTAGTAATAGATTTACCTTTGCTGGCTTTACTTCTAACAGTACCAAGTGATGAATAGGTTGTTAATTTGTGCATTTCCTGATGAGAAAGCCCGACAATTTTATCTATATCTGTCGTGATTTGAGGATTTTCGGGAGAATTTATGGCTATTTCTGGTGGAGTTGAAGATTCATTGTTAGGTAAAATATCTATTGTGATTTGAGGATTTTCGGGAGAATTTATGGCTATTTCTGGTGGAGTCGAAGATTCATTGTTAGGTAAAATATCTGTCGTGATTTGAGGATTTCCGGGAGAATTTATGGCTATTTCTGGTGGAGTTGAAGATTCATTGTTAGGTAAAATATCTATTGTGACTTGAGGATTTTTGGGAGCATTAGTGACTGTTTCTTTTACCTTCTGCTGCCGATAATCCTCCACAGTTACAAGTTGCCAACTAGAATCTTGTGAAAGTTCCAAAACCCAGTCATGATAATTAAACAAACTTTCTCGATGTCCCACACTGATAAAAGTTGTTTTCGTTGATTGTAATTGTTCATATAAATTTCCTTCATTATTTAAATCTAAAGCACTTGTGGCTTCATCTAAGATAGTGAAACTAGGACGAGTAACTAATAAGCGTGCGAAGGCAAGACGTTGTTGTTCTCCTAATGAGAGTATATTTTCCCAAGGAACTTCTGTATCAAAGCCATCTATACGACTAACTAAGTTTTGTAAATTAACTTGTTGTAAAATCTCTTTAAGTTCTGCATCGCTCATTTTGCGATTTGTATGCGGATAAAGTAACTGTTCGCGCAAAGTACCTAGAATTATATAAGGACGTTGGGGTAGGAATAAAACTTCTTCTAGGGGGGGTCTTACCAAACGACCAGTTCCCGCATTCCACAAACCAGCGATCGCTCTCAACAGAGAACTTTTACCTCGACCACTAGGCCCAACAATTAATAACCCCTCTCCAGGTTGAACACTCAAAGACAAATTTTCGACGATTACCTGTTCATAGTTGGGTGTTTGTAAAGTAACATTCTCAAAAGCTAAACGGTTTTCTTCTATTGTCTTAATCGTACTGACATTTTCTGGTAATTTGTTGACTGCTTCTAACGCATTTGACAATTCAACTAAACGTTCAACATAAATAGAAAATCTTCCTGAAGTTGCAAATTCTCTGATTAATTCGGCTATAGCATTGGCAAACAGATTACAAGCTAAACTAGCTTGAGCAATTTCCCCAAAATCAATTTCCCCTTTAATCTGTAAAGGTCCGAATACTATAAATGGAAATATTTGGATAATAGCCTGATATGCTCTGTTAAAAATATCCTGACTTCTTTCCCAATTAATCTTGCGTTTGGTATTTTGAATAATCTTATTAAATCTGCGCTGAATCATATTTAATTCTTGTTCTTCTCCTTGAAAGAAAGCTATTGATTCAGCATGATTACGAACATGAGTCAGACTATAAGTGTGGTCTGCCGTAAATTCGAGTCCCTCTTCTTGGATCTTATTTAATTGTTCAGCTAAATAAAGAGCAATTAAATTGCCCGCTATAGTATAAACAAGCAGGGCAATTGCTACAAATTTAGAAAGGCTCCAGAGAATAATTAAAAAAGTTGTCATTTCCAGGACTTTTTCTAAACAAGTCGCTGAAAAGCTGAGAGCATTTCTAGTCAAAGGTTCGATTTCTTGGGATATTTGTTGATCTGGATTACTAACATCAGATTGAAAGTTGATTTTATAGTAGGCACGATTACTTAAATATTTTGATAAAATTTGATGATTTAACCATTCATACCAATCAAGAGAAATTTGTTTTCTAACAAATCTAGAAAATCCTACTAAAAGTGTCACCAAAACCAGAGCAGCAGCGTAAACCAATAATATATCAATAAATTTCTTTAAATCTTTTTCTTCAGTAATCACATCAAGCAAATAACGGCTAACAAAGCTATTAAAAGCAGTTACGCTTACAAGTGCGACAATTAATAATATGAGAAGAATCAGCATTCCCCATGTCCGCACCACGTCTGAGAATGCTCTACCGTTGGCTTCTGTGGGATACCAGTAAGGACCAATAACCGCTTTGACATTTTCCCAAAATCGGTTAGCAACTGGAGCAGAATTATTTGTGGCGGATTTATCAATAAAAGGTTTAGCTTGCATCTTAAAAAAATTATTTTAGTGTTTTGAGGTAGGGAACAGGGAACAGAAAAGACGGACTTGATACCTACTAAGTCTTGTATGGCTACAGCAAGCTATCAAAAATTAAATAGGAGTCCGATAGAATTCCATATTAATACTCAGGAGCAAAAAGCCAGACTAGCAATCCAGTATTGAGCTAAGTAGGTTAGCATTGAAAATCGTCGTTATGGCACTAGGCAAGAGGCAATACTTCGACTTCGCTCAGTAACCAGAGGCAAGAGTGAAGAGGGTTTGGGCGATTTTACTTTTCGTTACATATTACTCTTCGAGAAGCCGCTTCGCGTCTACGGTTTTTTTCCGTTCACCTACTTAATACTCTTCTGAGTCTTTAAATATTCCGAATTCTGAGTCGTAAATTTTTACGATTGATTATTCAAAGATACCATCTTTCCATAGTTCTAAGACTTCGTTAGCTGTAAAGTAACATTCTTTTTCCATTGCCAGAGATTTGATGACGGAACGCATTTTTTCATACTGCTTTCTAGATTGAGGATTTTGCAGTTGTTTTTCAAATAGATATTGGAAATTACTGACTCCACTCCATTTGCCAAAGACAACATCTATTTTGTTATGTGGAAATACTGCATAGCTCTTGGGATCACGAAACAAAGAATTAACATGAATACCTGATTCGTGGCGTTGTGCAGTTTGAGAGTAAGGAGATGCGGGACGAATCCCCAGTTGCTCAATATAATTAGTCACTGCGGCGATCGCATCATAGTTGATCCCCTGGACTTCAATGCCAAACCGGACTCGCAACCCATTTAACACCTGCTCAATGGCAACATTTCCGGCTCGTTCTCCAATCCCGCAAAACGTCCCCGATACTAAAGTCGCTCCCGCCATCAGAGACTGGAGAGTATTTTCCAGTGCCAATCCTATATCATTGTGGTAGTGTACCCCCAGTCCTACCCCATTAGTGGATTGCAGCAAATCATGAATCCAGATATAACTCTTTTCTGGATTTAGCACCCCTACTGTATCACACAGTAAAAAGTTTTCAATATAAGGACTGCATGAGCGAATACATTCCACCAAAAAGTCAAAATCCGCTCTAGAAGCATCCTCCGCAGCAAAATTGACTCTGAGTCCGGCCACTTTTGTGGCATAGTGCAAATTTTCTACAATGACATTAATAGCATTCTGACGAATTCTATTGATGATTGCAGATGGGATATCATCATCAATTGTTTTTCCTTGGAATTCGCTCATGAGGCGAATTTCGGGATCTCGCAGAAACAGCAAACGATCAGAAACAGCATGAAACAAAATAATGCGCTTAACCCCGCAGTTCTTCGCATGATCAATATACTCTTTTCCCATCATCGTAGAAGCAGTGACAACACCATCCAATCCCTCTGATACTAATGTTTTAACCAGTTTAGCCTCCTGTTCATAAACATAGGGCATGATGCAAAGGTCATCAACTCCTGTTTGGGCAATCAGATGAGCCAGTTTGTGTTTGGTGGGATAAGAGAAAAAAATGCCTACTTGCTGTTCTCCATCCCGGAGGGTTTCGTCGGAAATTTTAATCGGAAGAGTTTGCATTGTTTTATACCAATTTAAAATTGAAAATCAAGAAAATTAGAATTAAGTCATCATTAACCGTAAGTTTGAAGTCAATATGTTTACATTGGGTTCATGAAGCATTTGACCGTGGGTTCCAGGTACAGATATCACCTTGACGTGATTTTGAGTGTATGCCTGCCATCCCCAGTCCGGTAAGTCGTAATCAGTAAGCGTTTGGAGTTCTCGCACCAGTATTTCCGGCACGTCTTCAGCGCGGAATAAAACAATCGGGGCAGAAATGGGATGAGCAGGCTGATAATCTACGTAATTGAGCGTCTGTACTCTCATCATTTGCATATTAGTTTTAAGTAAATCAAGGCTGGCGTGTTCCGGTAGGACATTATGACGGTATAAATAATCTGCCGCCAAATCCCAACGGGCTTGGTCATCGCGTTGAGCCGCTAAATCACCGTATTCTAAACCGAAAGAAACTCCTTTTAAAGCTTCGATTCGTTGGATTATTTGCCAAATCCAATCAATATCTGCTCTATTTTTGAAATGTTCCGGATTAGAAACCAATCCCGAATCCAAGATAGCTAGTAAACTCACCTTTTCACCTTGCTGCTCCAGTTGGGAAGCTATTTCAAAAGCGACACTACAACCGGAAGAGTACCCCAGCAATATATAAGGTCCTTGGGGTTGTTGTTGACGTAATTGGGCAATCAGTTGACTTGCGTGGTCAGCTACTGAGTGAGGAAGTATGCTCAGTCCGTCTCTTCCTGGTGCATCGAGTCCATAGACAGGATGTTCAGTGCCTAAATTGATTGCCAAATCTCGAAAATAGAAACCGTGTCCGTTGGAGCCAGATACGCAAAATAGGGGGGTGGCATCTCCTAGAGGCTGAATCGTTACTAAATCAGGATTTGACTCTTGAATCTCCCTATTACCTATGTGTTGTGCCAGTTGAGCAATAGTAGGATTCTGAAATAAACTTCTCAAGGCCAGTTGTTGTCCCAACTCTTGTTGCACAAGATTGAGTAATTTGACTGCCAATAAAGAATGGCCGCCCAAATCGAAAAAGTTATCATGAATGCCAATTTTTTGACGTTCAAGAAGAGCAGACCAAATTTGCGCTAATTGTGCTTCGACTTTGTGGCGCGGGGGTGTGTATGCAGCTTGAACGCTAATATTAGGAACAGGTAAAACTTTACGGTCAATTTTGCCATTGGGAGTTAAAGGTAACTTGTCCAATACGACAATTTGAGCAGGAATCATGTAATCAGGTAAACTCGATTTGAGGTAATTTTTCAAATCACTGCAAAAATCATCATCAATTCCCGTTACATAAGCAATTAAACTTTGGTTATTCTCAGTTTTATTTACAGTTACAACAGCTTCTTTAACTAATGGATATTGTAATAAAAGTGATTCAATTTCCCCTAATTCAATCCTAAAACCCCGTAATTTTACCTGCTCATCCATGCGTCCTAGATATTCTAAATTGCCATCATCTCTCCATCTTGCTAAATCCCCAGTTTTATAAATTCGCTCAACTTGACTGAATAATTCCACTTCAATAAATTTTTCGGCAGTAGTTTCAGGACGATTCAGATAACCTCTAGCTAAACCCACACCCGCAATGCACAATTCACCAGGAATAGTAGGGGGTAATGGTTGATGATGTCTATCTAAAATGTAAGTGCGGAGATTAGATAACGGTTGACCAATTAGTGGTTTTTTCCCATCGGGTTGACAAACAGCTATACTGGTACAAACTGTAGATTCTGTTGGTCCATAACCATTAAAAAAACTTCTTCCTTTTGCCCAACGGTTAACTAATTCTTTGGAGCAAACTTCACCAGCAGTAATTAAAATTTGCAAATCAGGTAAGGTGGCTTGAGGTAACAAAGATAAAACTGAAGGTGGGATAGTAAGATGAGTAATTTTGTGTTCAGTTAAAAAGTCAATCAGTTCTTGACTAGGTAACAAGGTTTCTTTTTTTGTTAGATACAAACAAGCACCTGCAGAAAGAGTAGGAGCAATTTCCCAAATGGAAGCATCAAAACTGAAATTAGCAAACTGTAGTACACGACTTTGGGGTTGAATTTGCAAAATTTCATCAACTGCCAAAATTAAATTTACCAGTCCTTGATGTTCAATCATTACCCCTTTGGGTTTTCCCGTTGAACCAGAGGTATAAATGACATAAGCTAAATTATCAGGCGTACTTTGAGGACTGGGATTTGCTGTTGATTCTTCAGCCAAATTTTCTGCATCTAAACAAATTACTTGCGGGGAGTTTACCAGTTCATTTAATGGTAATTTATTTAAGATCAAACTTTGGGTTAACAATATAGATATCCCAGAATCTTCTAACATGAATTGAATCCGTTCTGGGGGATAATTAGGGTCAATCGGTACATAAGCACTACCAGCTTTAAGAATACCCAAAACACCAATGATCATTTCTAAAGAACGTTCAACACTAATACCAATTAAAGTATCTGGTTGAACTTGGTAATTTTCAATTAAATAATCAGCTAATTGCTCGGCTTTTTCATTTAATCGTTGATAAGTTAGACTTTCCGATTCAAAAACTACAGCAATATTATGAGGATTTTTGGCAACTTGTTCTGCAAATAAATCAACAAAAGTTTTATCTTGAGGATAATCAGTTTGAGTTTGATTCCAGCGTTGTATTTGTAGCAGTTCCGTTGCTGTCATCAAAGGTAAAGTATTGATTGATTGGTGTGGATGATCAATAATTCCCTTCAGCAGCACTGTAAACTGTTCCGCCATGCGTTGGATAGTACCCCGTTCAAACAAGTCTGTAGCATATTCCCAAGAGCAATTCAACTGGTTGTCAGATTCGGTTACTAACAGCGTTAAATCAAACTTAGCGATCGCACCCTTGACTCCCAGCAATTCAGTATCTAACCCTGATAAATCCAAATCTGGACTAGCATTATTTTCCAGGGTAAACATGACCTGGAATAAAGGGTTATAGCTCATACTGCGTTCTGGTCGTAACTTTTCTACCAGCACATCAAAGGGAACGTCTTGATGAACATAAGCATCTAAACAAGTTTGGCGGGTTTGTTGTAAAAACTCAATACAACTTAGCTCTAGTTTGATTTGCTGACGCATAACCAAAGTATTGACAAAAAAGCCAATTAACCCTTCAGTCTGGCTATGGGTGCGGTTAGCAATGGGAGAACCAATACATAAGTCTTCTTGCCGACTGTAACGAGATAGTAAAATGCTCAAAGTAGCCAACAAGGTCATATATAAACTTACGCCTTGCTGTTGGCTAAAAGCATTAACAGCAGCAGTTAATTCCGGTGTAAGAGCATAGATATAGCGATCGCCTCTGTAACTTTGCTGTGCTGGACGGGGATAATCTGTAGGTAATTCCAGTAATGGGGAAGCATCACCTAGTTGATGTTTCCAGTAATTAATCTGCTTTTCTAATACTTCTCCTTGTAACCAGTGGCGTTGCCAAGTTGCATAGTCACTGTATTGAATCGGTAAAGGAGCAAAATTCGGGGTCTTACCTTGAGAATAAGCAGTATAAGCCTGCCATAACTCCCGCAAAAATACTCCCATTGACCAGCCATCACTGATAATGTGGTGCATATTGATGGCCAAAACAGATTTTTGCTCCCTTCGGCTTCGCTCAGGATAAACCTCCAATTGCAGCAGTTTAGCTTTAAACAAAGGGCCAGTATTTAAGTCCAAGTGTTGTTGTGCATGAGCGTCAATTAGATCTTGGATATTTGGGCATTGGGTATCTAAATCAAGCTCTCCCTTGTTCCCAGTCCCTAATTCCCGGCAATCTTGTACTGTTAAAACTGCGATTTCGTCTAAACTGCGGATGGCAACTTGTGGTTGTCCGGCAACTGTGGGAAAATACATCCTCAGACTCTCGTGCCGATTCAGCAGATCAGCCAAACTAGAATGTAGGGCATCAATATTCAGGTTGCCGTTCAGTTGTAAAGCGATCGGCATATTGTAAGTAGCTGATGACCCTTGGAGTTGTGCTAATAGCCAGAGACGTTGTTGAGCAAAGGACAGAAGCTTGGGAGAGTCAGCACTTAAAGCCGGAATTTCCGCTGTAGAAACAGCTTGTGTTTTAGCAGCTTTCAAGAAAGCGAGAATATCTGCCTTCTGGTCTTGAATTTCCTGCTTGAGTTCAGCAGTGAGGGCGTTTTTGCTAGTACGAATCCGTAACTTATCATCTTCAGCCCAAATTCGGCAGCCCATGTTCTGCAAACGCAGCATTAAAGAAACTATTTGCTGATTTTGTGTTATGGTCATAGTTCAATTTCCTCTTCGTCTGAGTTTAAAGGTTGTATATCTGTGGTTGTCGAATTAACCCAAATGCAGCTATCTATATAATTTGCCAAGTCAATGATAGTAGGAGACTCAAATACTTGACGCAGTGGCAATTCTACTTTGAAAGTGTCACGAATGCGGTAGCAAAGTTGGGTAGCTAATAAAGAATGTCCTCCCAAGTTGAAGAAGTTATCTTGTCGGCCTATGACCTCATATTTCAATAACTTCGCCCAAAGTTGAGCCAGCAATTTTTCGGTCTCCGTTACAGGCAACTCAATATCTGTGACTGCAACTTTTGGATCTGGTGCAGGTAAAGCTTTTCGGTCTACTTTGCCATTTGGTGTCAGTGGCAGTTTGTCCAAAACAACAAAATGACTGGGAATCATATAATCAGGCAGGGTTTTCTCTAAAAAGTCCCGCCATTCTGCTAATAAAGCTGGATCAATTTGATTGGTACGATATTGCAACGGTTGATTAGCGTAATTTTGCCAAGGTTTCAGCCGCCAATTGCCTTTTGTCGCAAATCTTGGGATTTTGTCTTCTTCAAAGATATGCCGTTGAAAAACAACATCGTAATCAGAAAATCCTGTGGAGCTATATTGGATAAAAGCCTTATAGGGCAAATCTCGCGCTAAATTTCGGAATGCTTCCGGTTCTATCCCTGATTTCACTTGGGCAATTGCCGCTTTTAAATCTGTGACAGTACCATCTAATTGAGGAATTTGTGCTAACAACGCCATTTCTGAAGTTAGACGTGCATTAGGAATACTCTTAATCCCTAGTAAATCTGGTTGCTCGGTTGTTAAAATTCTCTCAATTGTTGCCAGATTTAACTGTTGTTCTTGCCAATCTAAGCATTGAGGTTGAGTTAGGGGAATATCTACTTGATCTAAATGTAAAACAACATCATAACGAAAACGACTCATTTCCGTATGACTGTAACCCCGTTTTAATTCAATTTGGACGTGACTAATCCGAGAAAATCTTTGCTTGAGAGCGATAAAGAAATCAGGGTCAATCAGCAATTCTTCTTCCGTGCGAATCCTGTTTTGAATTTTTTGGCGCAAGTCCTGAATTGATAAGTCATCAGGGGCGCGATAAAATTCTGTGGTGGTGTGGAAAGCTGCTAATAAATGGAGATTTCGCACGTCCCCAATCAATATTTTTCCTTGATGGCTCACAGTTTTGATTACCCCTGCAATTACTGACAACAAGTAATCTAAAGAAGGGAAATACTGAATTACAGAATTAATGATTACCAAGTCATAAACATTGGATTCAATGCCATCAAACTGGTTAGCAGCACTTTGTTTTAAAGTAACTTTGTTTTGGAGAGATTGCTGTTTGAGATGTTGTTCAATATACTGCAATCCGCTCGATGCAAAATCTGTACCTAAATAATGTTGACAATGGGATGCAACTTTAAATAATAACATCCCTGTTCCGCAACCAATTTCCCAAACTCGTTTGGGTGCAAGTTCTAAAATTTGCTCAACTGTTGTATCACGCCATTCTTGCATGGCTGATCGCAAAATTGGCTCTCCTGTGTAGCTATCCTTCCAACCTGCAAGATTCAAAGTTGGATCATCGGTTGGTGTTGTTTGTTGAGTGTAGCTATCATTAAAAACTTGTTCCCACAATTCTACCTGTTCACTTTGGCTGGTATAGTCGCCTTCTGTTGTGGGGACAACATAAGTAACTAGACGTTGATAGCATTCGCTGTCTTCCCGCACCAAAACAACCGCTTCCTGAATTTTGGGGTGTTTGAGTAAAGATGCTTCAATTTCACCTAATTCAATCCGGAAACCCCGCAGTTTGACTTGATGATCGATCCGTCCTAAGTATTGTAAATTACCGTCAGGTAGCCACCGGGCTAAATCACCAGTTTTATAAATTCGCTCAGTTTTACCGAATAATTCCAATGTGATAAATTTTTCGGCAGTTAAATCGGGACGATGCAAATAGCCCTGTGCTAAACCTGCACCCCCAATGCACAGTTCCCCAGGAACACCGGGGGGCAGGGGTTGATTAGCATGATCTAAAATATAGATGCGAGTGTTGGCGATCGCTTTGCCAATGGTAGGTTCGTGCTGGGCATTTTTGGCAACTTTCGTAAATGCTGAATAAGTTGTGTCCTCAGAAGGTCCATAGAGGTTATAAACTTCTTGTACAGATGTATTTTGATATAAAGCTTGTACCAGGTTATTTCTTAAGGGTTCACCCGCTAAATTAATAACCTGTACACTGGACGGAATTACATTCATATTCAGGAGTTCAGCCGCCGCACTCGGTACAGTATTAATCAAAGTTATCGGGATCGAACTCTGATGTGCTTGCTCAATGTAGAGCGCATTTTCTACCAAAATTACACTCCCCCCTTGAGTCAGGGGGACAAAAATTTCAAAAATGGAGAGATCAAAACAGATTGAAGTTGATGCTAAAACACCTGCAAGCTGTTCTGTACTAAAGACTGAATGCGCCCAGTTTACGAATGCTACCGCACTAGCATGGGCAATAGCAACGCCCTTAGGTTTGCCTGTAGAACCAGAAGTATAAATTACATAAGCTAAGTCATCAAAATGAATGAATTTTTGAGGATTCTCTGTTGGGCTATCGCTCCAGGTGGGTTGATCTAAAAATACTAATTGGCAGGTACTTTTGAGTTTTTCTAAGGGAAGTTGCTGTGGCAGAGATTTCGTTGTCAGTAATACCGCAGCATGACTATCTTCGAGCATTAAATGAATGCGTTCTTGGGGATAACTCGGATCAATTGGTAGGTATGTACCACCTGCTTTGAGGATCGCAAATATGCCGATCAGCATTTCCAGCGATCGCTCCATGCAAATCGCCATCAATGGGGGATCAGATAATTGTTGCTGACTTTTGAGTTGCAATAAATAATTTGCTAGGCGATTCGCTTTTTGATTGAGTTCTTGATAACTCAAGCTTTGATCTACCGACACTACTGCAATTTGATCGGGCGTTTTTGCAGCCTGATTTTCAAACAAACTCACCAAAGTATGATTTTGAGGGTAATCTGTCTCAGTTTGATTCCAAACTTGCAGTTGTTGGATTTCTGCGGGGGTGATGATGGGTAGCTGATAAATCGGTTGTTGGGAATTTTGAACTATTGCTGTGAGCAAAACTTCAAAATGTGCCGCCATGCGCCTAATGGTTGAGGCCGCAAATAAATCTGTGGCATATTCCCACATACAGTGTAGTTGCTCGTCTCTTTCGCTCAAATCCAGCAGGATATCAAACTTGGCAAATGGGAAACTTTGTTCTAAGTATTGAATCTCCAGCCCTGGTAAATGAACCTTCGCCCCTGCTCCAACCGCATTTTGCAACACCATCATCACTTGGAACAAGGGATTGTGGCTGAGACTGCGTTCTGGTTGTAACTTTTCAACTAAATACTCAAAAGGAATGTCTTGATGAGCATAAGCATCTAAGCAAGTTTGGCGAGTTTGTTGCAGTAACTCACTAAAGCTTTGCTCTGACTTGATTTTGCTTCGCAATACTAAGGTATTGACAAAAAAGCCAATTAACCCTTCTGTATAGCTATGGGTGCGATTAGCGATCGCAGAACCAACACATAAATCCTCTTGGCGGCTGTAACGGGATAGTAAGATATTAAAAGCAGTCAACAGGGTCATAAATAAACTCACCCCTTGTTGTTGACTAATAGCTTTAAGTTTCTGAGTCAGTTCTTTGCTCAAAGAAAATTCTTCCCGCTCACCTTGGTAACTTTGTTGCGCTGGACGGAGATAATCAGTGGGTAATTCCAGCAAGCGAGGCGCATCCCCTAGCTGTTGTTGCCAATAATTTTCTTGAGTTAATAAGGTTTCCCCTTGTAACCAACTGCGCTGCCAAGCTGCAAAATCACTATATTGAATCGCTAATGGTGACAAGTTCGGCACAGATCCCGCAGCATAAGCAGTATAAGCTTGTTCCCATTCCCGCTTAAATACTCCCATGGACCAGCCATCACTAATAATGTGGTGCATATTAATTAGCAGGACATTTTTCTGCTCACTCAGTTGCAGCAGTTTCGCTTTGAACACTGGACCAGTATTTAAGTCAAAGGATTTTTGAGCGTGAAGATCAGATAAATGTTGCACAGTTTCCCCTTGAGTTTGGGGAGGGAGTGCTTGTAAGTCGGCAATTTCTAATACTTCTATATCTTCGACATTTTTAACTACTACTTGGGGTTCTCCCTCCAAAGTAGGGAAATAAGAGCGTAGACTGGTATGCCGTTCTAGCAGATAAGTTAAACTTTGCCGCATAGCTTCTAAATTTAGGTTGCCATCTAGTTGAAAGGCCACTGGCATATTATAGGTAGAAGAAGTTCCTTTCGCTTCCAGTTGAGCGATAAACCAAAGTCTTGATTGGGCAAAAGACGGAGTTTTTGGTTCATTTTCTGGCTGGGGTGAAATGGGAGGTAAAGCAACACTCGCAGATGCTTGATTAATTTCCTTCGCTAACTCAGATAAAATGTTTTGCTCAAATATCTTACGAACAGGTACTTCTACCCCGAAAATATCACGAATTCGGGTAACTAATTGAGTAGCTAACAGGGAATGTCCACCTAATTCAAAGAAGTTATCAGAACGACCAACAGATTTAACTTTTAATAAACCTTGCCATAAACTAGCGAGTAGTTCTTCTGTGGGAGTTACTGGTATTTCCAAATCAGTAGAAGCGGTTGTATCTGGTGCTGGTAATGCGCGGCGATCTAGTTTACCATTAGCAGTCAGAGGAAATTGATCCAAAACCATAATCTGGCTAGGAATCATATAATTTGGGAGGCGATTTTTGAGGTATTCTCTCACTTTTTCAGCTACATTGGCGGATTTTTCTGTTGCCATAATATAAGCTACTAATCTAGGATTATTATCAATTTCATACAAAATGACAACAGCTTCTTGAACTAATGGATGTTGTAATAACAGTGATTCAATTTCTCCGAGTTCAATTCTAAAACCCCGTAATTTTACTTGCTCATCAATCCGACCCAAATATTCTAAATTCCCCTTAGCATTCCATTTTGCTAAATCACCAGTTTTATAAATGCGCTCAGTTTTACCGAATAAATCAATTTCCATAAATTTTTCGGCTGTAATTTCAGGACGATTGAGATAACCTCTAGCTAAACCAACCCCAGAAATACATAATTCTCCTGGTATTCCTGGAGGTAATAGTTGATTGTTTCCATCTAAAATATAGATATTAGCATTAGGTATTGGTTTACCAATTGCTGGTTTTTCGCCATTGGGTTGACAAAGATAAATAGCTGCGGTCACAGTAGATTCTGTTGGACCGTAGCAATTATATAAATGTTGTTCTCTTCCCCATTGACTTACTAATTCAGCCGGACAAGCCTCTCCTCCAACAGTTAAACATTGTAAATCAGGGAAACTCGCCTTTGGTAAGACAGATAAAGCTGAAGGTGATAAAAAGCCGTGAGTAATTTTGTGTTCAGTTAAAAAGTTAACTAAGCTTTGACCAGGTAACAAAGTATCTTTATTGCCTAAATATAAACAAGCACCTGCTGATAAAGCAGTCGCAATTTCACCAATAGATAAATCAAAACTAAAAGACCCAAATTGCAGTAAGTGGCTGTAATTTTGAACTTGAAAAGTTGTAGTCCAGGCTAAAGCTAGATTGACAATTGCCCGATGTTCAATCATTACCCCCTTGGGTTGTCCTGTTGAACCGGAAGTATAAATAACATAGGCTAAATTATCAGGCTGGCTTTGAGAATGAGGATTATCTGTTGTTTCTTGAGCAAAATTTTCTGGATCTAAACAAATAACTTGAACAGAATTTTCTAAATTATCTAAAGGTAATTGCTCTAATAAAAAACTTTGTGTTAGTAATACCGATATCTCGGAGTCTGCTAACATAAACTGAATCCGTTCTTGGGGATAATTGGGATCAATTGGTACATAAGCACCACCAGACTTGAGGATACCAAGTACACCAATAATCATTTCTAAAGAACGTTCAACAGCAATACCAATTAATTTATCTGGTTGAATTTGGTGATTTTTCAGTAAATAATTAGCTAATTGATTGGCTTTTTTATTCAATTGTTGATAAGTTAGCTGCTGAGATTCAAAAACTACAGCAATATGATCAGGATTTTTAATAACTTGTTGTTCAAATAAGTCCACTAAAGTCTGATCGCGGGGGTATGATGTTTGAGTTTGGTTCCAATTTTGTAGTTGCTGAATTTCTGTTTCTGTCAGCAAGGATAGAGTATTAATTGGTTTATTGGAATGATCAATAATTTGCTTCAGTAGAACTTCAAAATGTCCCACCATTCGTTGGATTGTTTCAGATTCAAATAAATCAGTCGTATATTCCCATTCTCCTGTTAAACCTTGCGGTGTTTCTCGGAAAATTAACGACAAATCCAACAAAGTCGTTGTATTTTCCCATGTAAATGGGGTCAGGGTTAATCCATTGGTTGACAATATTTCTTGAGTTTCATTTTGAAAACCAAAAACAACTTGAAATAGAGGATGATGAGAAAGCGATCGCTCTAATCCCAGTTCATCAACCAGTTTTTCAAAGGGCAAATCCTGATGATCATAAGCATCCAGAGTTACTTGTTTGACTCGTTCCAGTAATTCTTTAAAAGTTGGATTCCCTTGTAGATTAGTTCGCAATGCTAGAGTATTGACAAAAAAGCCAATTAGTGACTCTGTTTCCTGGCGGTTACGATTAGCGATCGCTGAACCAACTACAATATCCTCTTGTCCAGTGTAGCGTGAAAGTAAGAGCGTAAATACTGTCAATAAAGTCATAAACAGAGTTGTTCCTGACTGTTGACTTAAATGCTTCAACTGCTGAGTTACATCCTGATCAAGTTGCAAAAACTCACTACTTCCCCGATAGGTTTGCGTGGACGGGCGGGGTCGGTCTGTCGGCAATTCTAACAGCGGCGGAACTGCGGCTAATTGTTTTTGCCAGTAATTGAGTTGATTTTGCAAAACATCGCCCTGTAGCCATTGTCTTTGCCAGTGGGCAAAATCCGCATATTGCAGCGATAATTCTGGCAGGGGAGAGGATTCTTGTCTACAAAAGGCAGTATAAAGGGTGAACAATTCCTGACGGAAGATTCCCATTGACCAACCATCACAAACAATGTGATGAATGACAAGCAACAATAAATGGGATTGGTCAGCTAGTTGCAACAACTTTACCCGCAGCAAAGGCGCATTTGATAAATCAAAGGACTGTTGTAATTCTGTTGTAGCTAAATGCTGGGCTTTGCTTAACTGATCTTCTGCTGTTAATTGTCGCCAGTCCAGCACTTGCATTTTCATTTGCGGATGAGGATGAATCACCTGTATAAGTGACTCATTGATCACACAAAAATTAGTACGTAATACTTCATGACGGTGGACAATTGCTGTTATAGCTTGTTCTAAAGCATTGATATTCAGCAATCCGCTAATTTGCCAGAAAAATGGGACATTATAGACGCAGTTTTCGCCTTCTAGTTGGTCAATAAACCACAGTCTTTGTTGAGCAAAAGAAAGAGGCAAAAATTGATCCCTTGATACTGGTGTAAGCTGTGGAGATTGTTGTTGTTTTTTTAGTTTTTGTAAGACTAATTCTCGCTTTTCTGGTGAAAGATTTTCCAGCCGTTTTAGTAAATCGCTCATATAAGTAAGTAGGGTTTGCTGAAAAAGTTGTCTGTGAGGGCTAGGAGTCAGGAGTCAGGAGTCAGGAGTCAGGAGGAAGAATTAGAAGAAGAGAAGAATAGTATTGAATTTGGTCAAGTGATAGGCTTTACTGTCACTTATACTGCTGGTCGAAAAAAGTAGCTGCGTCGAGTTTTAAATTTGCCATTTGCAAAAGAATACACATCAGCAAAACGCTCATTAATTTGAGAGCCATTTTTATTGATACCAATAAACTGCCCCCAGCAAGAACCCCAATTATTGTCAATTACAATATGTTCAATGCGATGTTCACCAGAGGCAATAATTCTCTCATGCTGATAAAAATTGAGTAATTCATCAAGTCCCATAAAAGGCTGATAACCGGGACGTTCATAGATAATACTTTGATCAAAGCACTGCACTAATAAATTCCAATCACGGGAATCAACCGCAGTAAATAAAGTCTTAATTAATTGCTGTTCGGTAGCAATATTGGACAATGTGATATTCGACATATTTTCGCTCTTGGTGATTTGGTATTTAGTATTATCAAATTGCTAAATTAAATTAAATTATCAAATAAATTATCAAAACATTAATGCTTGTGTTACCTCTTCATCTGATAAACCATCAACTTCGCCTAAAATATGGGCTAGGGCATCATTTTCTGCTTGTTCAATTTGTTGTTCCATAACCTTTTGGGCAAGTTCAGCAATTGTGGGATTCTCAAATAAATAACGTAAAGGAAAATCTAGAGAAAAGGCTTCTCTTAATCGAGAAATCACTTGAGTAGCGAGTAAAGAATGTCCTCCTAACTCAAAAAAGTTATCATAAATTCCCACCTGTTTTAATTTCAAAACTTCAGTCCAAATTGTTGCTAATTCTTGTTCTGTAGCCGTGCGAGGCAGCACAAAATCAACCTCTACATTTCTTTGGAAACCTTCGGGAATAGGCAAACCAAGGCGGTTGACTTTACCATTAGGAGTGAGGGGAAATGCTGATAAAACTACGAAAGCAGTAGGTATCATGTAATCTGGTAGCTTTTCCTTGAGGAAATTTCGGAAGCTGCTAGAAGTAGGTGAATTATCCTTCGTAACCAAATAGGCTACTAGGAATTTCTTCCCTGACTCATCTTCCCGTGCAATAACTAGAACTTGTTTGATGTCAGGATTTTGCATCAAAACTGCCTCAATTTCTGCCAATTCAATCCGAAAACCGCGAATTTTTACTTGGGTATCAATTCGACCGATAAATTCTAGATTTCCATTAGGTAGACGGCGGACTAAATCTCCGGTTTTGTAAAGGGTATCTCCTTGAATAAAGGGATTAGGAATAAACTTTTCACTGGTTAATACGGGCTGATTTAAGTAACCCCTCGCAACACTCGCACCACCCACATAAAGTTCACCAGGGATACCAATTGGCACTCGATGTAAATTTTCATCTAATATGTAAACTGTGCGATCGCCAATGGGTTTACCAATAGGAATAGAATGGATATTTTCAGTAATTTGTTTAGGAATGGCATAACAACAGGTAAATACTGTACATTCTGAAGGTCCATAACCGTTAATTATTTGCGTTTCTGGCAAGATTTCTAAAGCGCGACGAACATGATCTACAGAAATAGATTCTCCCCCAATGAGTAGTTGTTTAACTCCCGATAACCCTTGTGGCATTGTATCAATCATCAGATTGAAGAAAGCGGAAGTTAGCCAAAGGATATTAATTCCTTGTTCTTGGATAATGCGGGTTAAGCCTGCTGGTGTGGGAATTTTCTCTGGATAAAGCACACAACGTCCACCGTAAAGTAATGATGGCCAAAGTTCTAGCGTGAGTGCATCCCAAGAAATTGATGAATGTTGTAGCCAAATTTTTTCTGCATCAAGGTGAACATAATCAACTTCAAACATAAAACCCATGAAGCTACGATGAGGAACTTCTGTGCCTTTTGGTGTTCCTGTCGAGCCGGAGGTATAAATGATATAAGCTAAATTTTCTGGATTAACTTCACTGTTTAAATTGTCTTGTTTGTATTGGGCAATAATTCCCCAATCTGTGTCAAGATTCACCACAGTTTGATTATTCAGTGGTAGTCCATTTTGTAAATGAGTTTGTGTTAGTAAGATCGGTGTTTGTACATCTGCTACCATGAACTCTAATCTTTCGGGAGGATAAGCTGGATCTAGGGTAAAATAAGCCCCACCAGCTTTGAGAATGGCCAGAATACCGATGACCATTTCTAGGGAACGCTCAACACAAATTCCCACTCGGACTTCGGGTTTAACTCCCAGTGATTGCAAATAATGGGCTAATTGATTGGCGCGGTTATTTAATTCTCGATAAGTTAAATGTTGTTGTTCATATATAATTGCTACTGCATCAGGGCTTTTTTCTACCTGTTCTTCAAATAAAACATGAACACATTTGTAATTAATAGTATTTGTTGCTTGTTGATTTTCTAGCAGCATTAATTCTTCTGCTTCGGCTGCACTCATTAGAGATAAGTCAGAAATATTTTGTTGTAAATTAGCTGCCATTCCTGTTAGCAATGTCAGGAAATGTCCAATCATGCGAGCAATTTTCTTGTCGTCGAAGCAGCTAGTATCATAAACAATTCTGCCAGCTAATTGCAAACCAGGATTAATAACTATCGTTAGCGGATAATTTGTGCGTTCAAAACAACTAATATGACTAATTTCTAAAGTTTTTCTGGTCTCTTGTGGGGAAGAATCTAATGGATAATTTTCAAAGACTAAAAGACTTGCAAATAGTGGCAATCCGGGGAGAATATCACTCTGATTTTGAATTTCTGCGAGAGAACAATAAGCATACTGTTCTTGTTCTAATGCTTGGGTTTGTAATTGCTTGAGCCAGGGTAATAATTCTGTCTTGTTGGTAATTTTGACTCGGATGGGGAGAGTGTTAATTAATAGTCCTACCATTGAGTCTACTTGCTCCAGGGTCGGTGGACGACCGGATACAGTTGCACCAAAGATGACATCACTTTCCCCACTGTAGCGGGAAATTAATAACCCATAAGCTCCCTGTACCAAATTATTCAAGGTTAAATGCTGCTGTCGCGCCATACCTTGTAATTTTTCAGTGACAGTTGGCGATAATTGGAAATGCTGTTCATGATATATTCCCTCTCCCTTGGTTTTTCCCAAAAAGGTCGGAGTTTCAAAACCCTGGAGGGTTGTTTGCCAAAATCTCTTGGCTTGATCAATATCCTGTTGTTGTAACCAATCAATATATTCTCGATAGGGACGAACAGGTTGGAGGTATAAATGTTCGCCTCGCTGTTGTGCTTCATAGAAAGCTAAAACTTCTTTGAGGATAATCTGCATTGACCAGCCATCAAATAGGATATGATGATGACTCCAAATAAGTTGATAGGTCTGCTCTGTTAATTGGATGAGGGTGAAGCGCATTAAGGGAGCAATACTCAGATCAAATCCTTTTTGGCGATCGCTCAACAAAAAATCCTCTAAGTTATTTTGTTGTTCATCAGCTGTGAAATTTCGCCAGTCTATTTTCATCCACGGGATATCCACTTGCTTACTTACCATTTGCAAGGGCTTTTCTATCTCCTCCCAATAAAAAGAACTGCGTAATACTGAGTGTCTTGCTACAACTTGTTCCCAAGCTTTTTGGAACGCGGGAAAGTTCAATTCCCCAGAGAGGATACAAAGCAACTGCTCAAAATAAACTTCTGATTCGGGTGCATAAAGGGTATGAAACAACATCCCTTGTTGCATGGGCGAAAGTTCATAAAGGTCTTGGATATTTTGCATGAAACTACCTCTGAATTGGGAATTGGGAATTGGGAATTGGGAATTAGTTGATGATAGCTACTTGGGTTTGTTTTTGTTAATTTTGAATAGGAATTTATCTAGCTGTTGTTGATTGAGTTTGGCTGCTGAAAAATCCGCGGGAGTATAGCTTTGAGACTCCGTTAATTGACAGTGATTTATTAGGTTTTTTAATGCTTCTATAAATCCTAAAGCTAACTTTTTAATGGTGTCTTGCTTGTGAATTTTCTCACTATAAGCCCAAGTCATTTCCAGTTTTCCTCCACGAATAAAACCACTGATGCCTAATAAATGACTACGTTGATTGAGTAAGCTTTGTTCAGCTTTAAATTCTTTAGCCAAACCCAAGGATTCAGAGGCTTTCAGCACTTGATCGAATTGACCAAGATAGTTAAAACTGATTTGTGCTGATGGTAGTGACTGTAATTTTTCGCGGATTGTGCTGTTTTCCTGCAAATATCGCAATACACCATAACCAATTCCTCGGTTGGGAATCTGCCGCAGTTGTTCTTTAACAAACTTTAAAGCGTTTCCTGGATGGTCAATTTCTTGTAGTTGTAACCTCACGGGGAATAATGTCGTAAACCAACCGACAGTGCGCGATAAATCTACATCCTCAAATAAGTCTTCCCTGCCATGTCCTTCCAAATCAATTAGTAAAGAACTTTCTCCTGTCCATTGGGCAAAACTTTGCACTAGGGCAGTCAACAGGACATCATTGATTTGAGTATTGTAGGCAGAGGGTACATCTTGTAAGAGGGCGCGGGTTTGTTCTTCATTTAAAGCCAGTGACACAGACGCGGTTGAGGCTACAGTGTTATTTTCTTGATCTGAAGGATAGTCTACTGGTAAAGCTGTGACTTGAATGCTAGATTGATTTAGCCAGTAATCCAACTCTTTGACAGCCTTGATTTGGGCATACTCTGTGAGGCGATCGCTCCAATATTGCCAGGAAGTTGTCTTAGGTGGTAATTTGATAACTTCATTGCGGCTAATTTGTTGGTAAGCAGTCGCCAAATCTTCTAGCAAAATCCGCCATGAGACAGCATCAACAGCTAAATGATGGATAATGAAGAGTAAATAACTCGGTTTATCATTGCCTAATTGAAATAAAGCGACTTGTGCTATTACCCCCGTAGATAAATCCAGACTAGCCTGAAGTTCAGCATCAGTCGCTTTTATTGCTGTTTGCTGTTCTTGTGGTGATAGGTGGGACAAATCAAAGATACTCAATGGCACAGATTCCCGTGTCGCGGTGTTAATTTGTTGCCAGTTTTCTCCTTCCTGTACAAACCGCAGCCGTAAAGCATCGTGATGTCCTAACAGTTGTTGTAATGCTGACTGCAATAACTCAGGTTGCAAGTCTGATGGAACTTCTAGCAGTGCTGACTGGTTAAAATAATTAGGTCTGGGTAATTTCTGCTCGAAAAACCAATTTTGAATAGGTGTCAACCTTACAGCACCAGTTACTAAACCTTGTTCAGCATTGATTTGGCGAGTGATACCCACTACAGCCGCTAATTCGGCAATGGTTTGATACTTAAATAGCTGTTTAGCAGCAATTTGAATACCTGCTTGATTAGCTTTGGAAATTAACTGAATGCTGAGAATCGAGTCTCCACCCAGTTCAAAAAAGTTATCGTGGATGCCAACTTTTCCTATTCTGAGAACTTCCGACCAAATCGCCACTAATTTCTCTTCTATAACTGTACGAGGAGCAATAAATTTATCTTCGACATGATGAGAAAAATCGGGGGTTGGGAGAGCGCGATAATCTACTTTGCCGTTGGCAGTTATGGGGAGAGTTTTCAGCAGCATAAACGCCGCTGGAATCATGTAATTTGGGAGTTTTTCCTTGAGGAAATGGCGCAATTCATCAATTGTTGGTTGCTGATGCTGGGGAACAATATAAGCAACGAGTCGCTTTTGTCCGGGAACGTCTTCATGGGCGATAGCCACGGATTGTAACACTTGTGGGTGTTGTCTCAATACCGTTTCGATTTCTCCCAACTCAATCCGGAAACCGCGAATCTTCACTTGATTGTCAACTCGTCCCAGATATTCTAGACTGCCATTGGCGCGGAATCTTGCTAAATCCCCAGTTTTGTACAGTTTACTATTCCCTAGCTCCTCAAAGGGATTGGGGATAAATTTGGCATGGGTTAATTCTGGACGTTGCCAATAGCCTCTAGCTAGTCCTGCTCCCCCAATGTGCATTTCTCCAGGAACTCCTATGGGTACAGGTTGCAGATATTGATCTAAAATATAAACCTGAGCATTACTAATGGGTCGGCCAATGCTAACGGGTGCAACTGGGGTTAAAAGTTCTAAGGTGGTGACAACCGTTGCTTCTGTTGGTCCGTAACTATTAAACAATTGGGGGGCTGGGGAAAGATCAGCTACACAATTATGCCAATGTTGCACCTTTTCTAGTTGGACTTCTTCACCACCAATAATTACAGTTCTCAAACCTTCAGGAATGGGGGCATCTTCAGGGTTAAGTTCTGCTACTAACTGATGCCAGTATGCTGTGGGCAGATCCAAAACAGTCAATTGCCATTTTTGGCAATACCGCCAAAATTCATCACTGGAGTGGAGCATTTCTTCCGTGCGTAACACTAAGGTTGCACCAACGGACAGACAGGGAAAGATTTCCTCAATGGAAGTATCAAAGCAAACAGACGCAAACTGTAAAATCCTATCGCTGGTATTGATTCCATATTTATCAATGGCAGTGATTACAAAATTCATTAATGACCGATGTTCAATCATTACCCCCTTGGGTTTACCCGTAGAACCAGAAGTATAAATAATATAGGATAGGTGATGAAGTTTGACATCACTGTGCGGGTTAGCTGTGCTGTGTTGAGAAATGATTGACCAATCTGTATCTAAACAAATTGTTTTTCCTGTGTAATCTAGCCGTTGATTTGGGAATTTATCTTGGGTTAGCAAAATTCCTAGTTGCGTATCTGCGAGAATTTCAGCTATTCGCTCTTGGGGGTAGGATGGGTCAATAGGAACATAAGCGCCACCTGCTTTAATCACCCCAAGTAAGCCGATAATCATATCTAAGGAGCGTTCAATGCAGATTCCCACTAGGGTTTCTGGTTTAACTCCCAAACTTTGCAGATAGTGGGCTAATTGGTTGGCGCGATCGCTCAATTGACGATAAGTTAATTTTTGACCATCCTGTTCTACAGCTACAGCATCGGGTGTTAACTCTACCTGAGACTCAAACAACTTATGGATACAATTTTTCTGCGTATATTCTCTATGAGTCTGATTCCATTCCATCAATAATTCCTGCTGAGGCTGGTTTAGGATCGGTAATTCAGAAACTCGCTGCTCTGGGTTATCAACAATCCCTTTTAGTAAAACTTGATACTGATCTACCATCTGCTGGATTGTGGCAGCGTCGAATAAGTCAGCGTTGTATTCCCAAATAAGAGTAATTCCCTTATCTTTGCCATTTAGCTGGGAATGCGGAATCAACACAACATCAAGATCAAACTTTGTTGATTTGTTGCTGAGGGCTACATTCGTTGTGATGTTCAAGCCTGGTAAAGTTAAGTCTGGACGGGGAGAATCATGGAAGCTAAACATCACTTGAAACAGAGGATTATAACTTAAGTTCCGTATTGGCTTGATCACCTCCACGACCTTATCAAAGGGTAAATCTTCGTTAGCAAAGGCTTCCAGACTCACTTTGCGGACTCGACCCAGCAACTCCCGAAACGTGGGATTACCGGATAAATCGGTGCGTAAAACCAGGTTATTGACGATCATGCCAATTAATTGTTCTGTCTCGCGCATCCGCCGATTGGCAACAGCCGTACCTAGACAAAGATCGTCCTGTCCAGTGTATCGGCGGACAATTACTAAAAATGCCGCCAAGGTCGTCATAAATAAGGTAATTCCCTCTTGACGGCTCAGAACTCTCAAGGATTCGCACAAAGTAATGGGCAACTCTAACCTGACTTGAGCGCCGTTGTAAGTTTGTTCTGCTGGTCGTGGGCGGTCATATGGTAATTCCAAGAGGGGCGGACTGCCGGATAACTGCTGCTGCCAGTAGGCTAATTGGGCTTGGGCTTCCTGGCTTTGCACCCATTCTCTCTGCCAACTCGCAAAGTCTACAAACTGGATTGGTAATTCTGGCAGTGGGGAGGGATGACCCTCACAGAAGGCTTGATAAAGTGCTAAAAACTCTTTCAAAAAGACGTTATTGAAAGACCAGCCATCATGAACCATGTGATGTTCAATGTGGACTAAAAGATGGTCTTGGTCATTCAACTTTAACAATAACCATCTGACTAAAGGCAATTTATCCAAGTAAAAGGGCTTCTTTACCTCTGCATCAAATAGACGTTGAATTTCTGCTTCTTGCTCTGACCCCGTAAATTTCTCGATGTCTACGACGTTTAATTCAATTGGTAAGGATGAGTGGATGACCTGAAATAACCGTCCATTGACTGCTGGAAAAGTTGTGCGGAAGATTTCATGTCTTTGCACAATCTCACTGAGACATTTTTTGAGGACTATGACATCGAGGTGTCCCTGAAATCTGAGAGTTGCTTGAGCTTGGTATGCTGTATTTTCGGGTGCTACTTCCTGGATGAAGTACACACGCTCTTGAGCAAAGGAAACAGGTAACATTCCAGCCCGTGAAATCCTTTGTATAGCAGGACTTTGTAGTTTTTGTTCTAGGAGTTCATGCTGTTGAATGACACTAGCTAAACCCGCTACGGTAGGATTAGCAAAGATGTTTGCAAACGATAACTCAACTTGAAAACTGTCGCGTACACGGGAAAGGATTTGAGCCACTATCAGGGAATGTCCACCGAGATTAAAAAAGTTGTCATTAACTCCTATTTGCTCATAACCTAGTAAATCAGCCCAAATAGCCGCTAATTTTTCTTCAATTGGGTTACGAGGTGCAACAAAGCTTTCTTCTAAATCGGGGCGTGTGCGATCGCAAACTGGAAGATTCTGACGATCTACTTTGCCATTGGGGGTGAGGGGTAAAGAATCTAAAACGACAAATACCCCTGGAATCATGTATTGAGGTAGATTTTCTTGAAGTAAGTTTTTGAGGGTAGTAACAATTGCTTCCGGCTTTTGATTCAGAACCACATAAGCAAGCAGCCGTTTATCTCCAGGAATGTCTTCACGAGCAATTACCGCCGCTTGCTTAACATCTGGGTGTTGAATTAACAACTTCTCGATTTCATCCAATTCTATGCGGAAGCCGCGAATCTTGACTTGATTATCCACTCGCCCCAGAAACTCAATGTTGCCATCTGGTAAATAACGAGCTAAATCACCAGTTTTATATAATCTACTCCCTTCTGTCTTCTTAAATGGATTGGAAATAAATTTTTCCTTAGTTAATTCTGGACGGTTCAGGTAGCCTCTAGCTAACCCATCACCACCAATATATAATTCACCCGGAACGCCAATAGGAACGGGTTGAAGATTGTGATCAAGAATATAAATTTGTATATTAGCGATCGCCCGGCCAATGGTTGGTTGAGTTTCCCCAAAAGTACATTCTGCAACTGTGGCACAAACAGTTGATTCCGTTGGTCCATAAGCATTAAAGAAACGCCGCTCTTTTGACCATTGAGCGATCAATTTTGGATTACAAGCTTCTCCAGCAACGATGAGAGTTTGCAAGTTTGGCAATTCCTCTTTGGGCAAAGCTGCTAGTGCTGTGGGTGGTAGTGTGGCGTGAGTGATTGATTGTTGACGCAAAAATCGGATTAAGTCTATACCTGGACGCAAAGAATCTTGATTTCCCAGATAAAGACTAGCTCCAGAACACAAGGCCATCACAATTTCCGAAACTGAAGCATCAAAACTGAAAGAAGCAAACTGGAGAACACGGCTATTTTGGTTTACGCCAAACAGTTTTACTTGTGCTTGAGCAAGATTACATACCCCTCGATGCTGAATCATTACACCCTTTGGTGTGCCTGTAGAACCAGATGTATAAATCACATAGGCTAGATTTTCTGCCGTGACATCGCTAGTAGGATTTTCTTGATTTTGGCGAGTAATTAATTCCCAATCTTGATCTAAACAAACTGTTTTTGCACCACTGTCAGCAAAGCTTTCTACAAACTTTTGTTGTGTTAACAGCACTTGTACTTGTGAATCTGAAAGCATGAACGATAAACGCTCTTTGGGGTATGTGGGATCTAGTGGCAGATAAGCTGCACCCGCTTTGAGAATGCCCAACATTCCGATGATCATTTCTAGGGAACGCTCCACACAAATCCCTACCAGCACTTCTGGCTCAACACCCAAAGATTGCAAATAATGAGCCACTTGGTTAGCTCGGTGATTCAACTCTTGATAAGTAAGTTTCTGCCCCTCAAAAATGACAGCAATATTGTCTGGAGTTTTTGCCACTTGTGCTGCAAATAATTCATGTACACACAAATGTCGAGGATAATCTGCCCTGGTATCATTCCATTCTACCAATATTTTATGTCGCTCCTGCTCAGTTAAGGCAGAATAATCATCAACGTCATCATTAGAATCAATCACTATTTCTTGCATAAATTTAATTAAATGGTTGTCAATAATTAATCTTGGAAATCAAGCATCTCACAGCAGGATTGTAGGTTTTAGGTAAACTATTAATTCATCTAACTCTTGGGGGTTTTTCTATTAATTTTTTCTAAGAATTTATCAATCTGTTGTTGATTAATTTTAGCAGCAGAAAAATCAGAAGGGGTGTAGGTGGGTGACTCCTTTGATTTGCAGTGAAGAATCAGGGTTCTTAATACTTCCATAAATCCCAGCCCAAACTTTTCAATACTAGCTCCCTTGTGAATTTTCTCGCTATAAGCAAACTCCATTTCTAACTTTCCTGAGTGAATCAATCCACTTATTGCCAAGAGATGGCTGCAATATCCCCGCTGACTTTGTTCTGATTTCCATTCTTTAACTGCTCCCAACATGGCAGAGGCAGACAGAACTTGATCAAATTGACCTAAATAATTAAAACTGATTTCTGCTTGAGGTAAAGTTTGGAATTTATTTTGAATTATGGAACTTGGATGTAAATATCGCAAGATACCATAGCCAATACCATGTTTAGGTAGGCGACGCAGTTGTTCTTTAACTAATTTCAAAGTTTCTTCTAACTGATTCCCCAACCCAAGGTTGAATTGTACAGGAAATAAAGTAGTAAACCAACCGACAGTCCGGGATAAATCTATATCTTCAAATAAGTCTTCTCGTCCATGTCCCTCTAAATCAACAATTAATGAATTTGCTCCTGTCCATTCATGAAAGCTTTGTGCTAATGCAGTCAACAAAATATCATTAATTTGTGTATTATAGGCAGCGGGAACATCCTGCAATAAGGCGCGGGTTTCCTCCTCATTTAAACAGAGAGTCAGAGAATTAGTAGCAGCTAGTGTATTTTCTGTTTTTTGGTCAGGATAATCTATGGGCAATGAAGTAATATTCCCCGCAAACTGGGATAACCAATAATCAATTTCTGTGGACAGGTTTTCTGATTGGCTATATGCTTGTAACTGATTTGCCCACTCTTGAAAGGAAGTTGTTTTGGCTGGTAATTTGATAGTTTCGCCACTACTAAGTTGCTGATAAGCAGTTGCTAAATCTTCCAGTAAAATCCGCCATGAAATGCCATCTACTACTAGGTGATGAATAATAATTAGTAATTGATTTGGCCGATTAATTCCCCTGTTAAACAGCGCGAATCTAACAATTTCCCCTGATGACAAATTCAAGCTGGCTTGAAGTTCGGACTCTTTGGTTTTAATTACAGTTTGTTGTTCCTCTAAAGACAATGCCGACAAATCCACAAGCATAAAAGGAACTGTTTCTTGGGTTGTAGCATTAATATGTTGCGGGGGGTGGCTTTCAGGGGAAACGCATGAACGCAAAATATCGTGATGCGATAATAATTTTTGCACTGCTTGTTTTAATAAGTCTGGCTGTGTTATTGATGGAATCTCTAACAAGGCTGATTGATTAAAGTAATGAGCATCGGGGAAATTTTGCTCGAAAAACCAATGTTGAATAGGCATTAGCGGTATTGAACCTGTAACTAATCCCTGATTGGCTTTAATTTGCCGATTTGTGCCGACAACATTGGCTAACTCGGCAATAGTTTGATACTGAAACAGTTGTTTGGGAGTCAGTTGTAATCCGGCTTGATTGGCTCTAGAAATCATCTGAATACTGATGATTGAATCACCACCCAATTCAAAGAAATTGTCGTGAATGCTGATATTCGGTTGTCTTAAAACTTCAGCCCAAATTGCGACTAACTTTTCTTCTATGGGAGTCTGAGGCGCAACAAATCCTGCCGCTAAATTGGTGTCAGTAGTATCTGGGATTGGTAAAGCACGATGGTCTACCTTGCCGTTAGGAGTCATTGGTAGTTGATCTAATGGCACAAAGGTAGCAGGAATCATGTATGGAGGCAACTTCTGTTGGAGAAATTGGCGGATTTGCTCCAATTGGACTTGTGCTTGATTACCAATGATGTAGGCGACAAGACGCTTATTGCCAGGAATGTCTTCACGGGCAATGACGACGGCTTGATTCACCTGGGAATGTTGATTTAATATTGTTTCAATCTCACCAAGTTCAATCCTAAAACCACGAATTTTTACTTGAGAATCTATCCGTCCCAGGTATTCTAGGTTGCCATCAGGTTGATAACGAACTAAATCCCCGGTTTTGTATAATCTACTTTCCTCTGTGTTGACAAAAGGATTTTTAATAAATTTTTCTGCGGTCAATTCTGGCAGGTGCAAATAACCCCGTGCCACACCTGCACCACCAATATGGAGTTCTCCTGGTACTCCGATGGGAACGGGTTGCAAGTATTTATCTAAGACATATACTTGTACATTGCTAATAGGTTTACCAATGGGGATTTCCTGACGATTGAGAGTATTGTCTGATAATTGACTCAAAGTGGCAATTACAGTGGTTTCCGTTGGACCATAGCTATTAACTAATTTTGGATAATTACCTACCCATTTATGCCATGTTGCTACTTTTTCAGGTAGCGCTCTTTCTCCACCAATTATTACTAGTCGTAATGTTTCTGGTAAGGATAAATTGCCATTGGCTAATTCATTTACTAGCAAATGCCAGTAGGCTGTTGGTAAATCCCATACTGTTAGTCCCCAATTTTGGGACTGCTGCACAAATGCAGACACAGACTGTAACATTTCTTCTGTCCGCAGCACTAAGGTAGCACCACTGCCTAAACAGGGATAGATTTCTTCGGCGGCGGTATCAAAACTAATGGAGGCAAATTGGAGAACCCTATCGGTGGGGATGATTTGATATGCGGCGATCGCAGTTTGAGTAAAATTAACTAAGGAATTATGTTCAATCAGCACTCCTTTGGGTTTGCCTGTGGAACCTGATGTATAGATGACATAAGCTAAGTTGGTGGCTGCTACTGCCTGGTCAGGGTTTTCTTGACTTTGGGTAGCAATTACAGTTTTCTCGGTATCTAAACAAACTATTGACAGATTATGATCGGCGGCTATGGTTGCCCATTGCTGCATTGTTACCAGAATTGGTAGTTGAGCATCATTAACTATATCGCTCAATCGTTCGGCGGGATAGGCAGGATCTAAAGATACATAAGCACCCCCTGCTTTGAGGATTGCCAAAAGTCCCACGATCATCTCAAAGGAACGTTCAATGCAGATGCCAACTAATGTATCGGGTTTTACTCCTAAGTTTTTCAGGTAGTGCGCCAGTTGATTAGCTTGTGTATTTAATTCTCCATAGGTAAGTTTTTGATGATCAAATACCAGTGCTACTGCATCAGGATTTTTGTCTACCTGTTCTTCCACTAATTGATGAATACATTTCCCTTGAGGATAAGCTGTTTTCGTCTCGTTCCAGTTAATTAATAATTGATGCTGCTGCTCTTTTGTGAGAAGGGGATATTGGGAAATTTGTTGATCAGGGTTAGCCACAATCTCTGCTACTAACGTTTGATATTCACCTGTCATCCGTTCAATGGTGGTGGCATCAAACAGGTCACTATTATATTCCCAAACAAGAGTTATGCCCTCTGTTTCTATTCCTTTGGCTTCTTCTTGAGAATTGCGCCCTACCCGTTGTTCAGAACGAGGCATCACAACAACATCAAGATCAAATTTGGCTGATTTATTGTTGAGTGTCTCATGCTGTTTAATGCTCAATCCAGGTAGATTCAAATCAGGTAAAAGAGCATCATGGAAACTGAACATCACTTGAAATAGAGGATTGTAGCTGAGATTTCTTTCTGGTTTGAGAACTTCTACAACTTTATCAAAGGGTAGATCTTCGTTAGCGTAACCTTCCAATGTAACATTACGCACTTGAGCCAGAAGTTCTCGAAAGGTGGGATTACCAGATAAATCCGTGCGGAGGACGATATTATTAACAATCATGCCAATTAACCCTTCTGTCTCCCGCCAACGGCGATTAGCTACCCCAGATCCCACGCAAAGGTCTTCTTGTCCGGTGTAGCGGTAGATCATGGTCACAAAAACCGTAAACATACTCATAAATAAAGTCACCCCTTCTTGACGACCCATTTTTCTCAGGGCTTCACAAACATCTAGGGGCAGTTCCATCCGCACCATGCCGCCTTGGTAAGTTTGCTCGACTGGTCGCGGGCGATCGCCTGGTAACTCTAATACAGGAGGACTACCAGCTAATTTTTGTTGCCAATATTTTAGTTGGGCTTGTGCTGGTTCTGTTAACACCCACTGTCGTTGCCAATGGGCAAAATCGGCAAACTGGAGTGAGGGTTCAGTTAGCGGTGAGGGTTTTCCTTGGGAATAGGCTTGATATAATGTTAATAATTCTCGCAAAAATAAATTAAATGACCAACCATCATGAACCATGTGATGTTCAACATGAACTAACACATATTCTTGGTCGCTTAATTTTAATAATGTCCAACGAATTAATGGTAATTGACTAATATCAAAAGGCTCGTGAACTGCAATCTCTGTTAATTTTTGTACTTCCGATTCCTGTGCTAATTTGGGGAAATTTTGCAGATCAATTACTGGTAATTTTACAGGTTGAGGTGGATGAATTAATTGTACCAACTTGCCCTCTACTGCCGGAAATGTCGTGCGGAAAATTTCATGGCGACGCAAAATTTCGCTGAGACTTTCTTCTAGAATATCTATGTTTAAATTGCCCTTGATTCGCAAACTCTCTTGAAATTGGTAAGCGGTCATGGAGGGTGCTAATTGCTCAATAAAATACACTCGTTCTTGGGCAAAAGAAACAGGTAAATAACCCTCTCTGGAAATCGGCGTAATTTTGGCTAGGGGTAATGGTTGTTGTAGTTGCTGCTGCTGGATAATTACCTTAATTAAATCGTTAATCGTCGGGTTTGCAAAAAGTTGTCCAAAGGATAATTCAATTTGGAAAACATCCCGAATTCGAGACACAATTTGTGTGGCAATTAGCGAATGACCGCCTAATTGGAAAAAATTATCATCAATACCAATCTGTTCTACACCAAAAACCTTACCCCAGATTTGGGCAAGAGTTTCTTCCTGTGAATTGCGCGGTGCTACAAAGGTTTCTTGAATATCAGGTATGGGAAGTGCTTGACGATCAATTTTCCCATTGGGAGTCAGAGGTAAAGCGTCTAGGGAAACAAAGACACTTGGGATCATGTAGCTGGGTAGCTGGTTTTTCAGGAAGCTGGGCAGCGTTGTACAGTTAATTTCCTCTTTTGATGATGGGACAATATAAGCTACCAAACGTTTGTTTCCAGGAACATCTTCCCGCAGAATAACTATGCTTTGAAAAACTTGGGGATGTTGATTGAGGAGGGATTCAATTTCTTCTAGTTCAATGCGGAAGCCGTTAAATTTTATTTGATTGTCAATTCGTCCTAAAAATTCTATGTTGCCATCTGGTAAATACCGTCCTAAATCACCAGTTTTATATAATTTTGAATTGTCAAAGGGATTTTTAATAAACTTTTCTGCGGTTAGTTCTGGGCGGTGCAAATAGCCCTTTGCAAGTCCAGCACCACCGATGTATATTTCTCCTATGGTTTCAGTCGGAACTGATTCCAGGTTTTGATCTAAGATATAAATTTCGATATTATCCCCCATTGGTTTACCAATAGGTATTTCTGTTCTTTCTAGTTGGGTGGCGCTCAAACTGGATAAACAGCAAATTGAAGCAGCAACGGTAGTTTCAGTGGGACCGTAGCAATTAATTAACTGAGGGAAATTTCCGACATTCTTGAGCCACATTTTCACTCGTTCTGGTAATACCCGTTCTCCGCCAATAATTACTAAGCGTAATGATTCAGGTAATGCTATGGGATTCATAGCTAATTCATTTACTATTAAGTGCCAGTAAGCTGTCGGTAAATCCCAGACAGTTATTTGCCAATCTTGAGATTGCTGTACAAATGAGGAGACGGAACTTATCATTTCCTCAGTTCGTAGAACTAAAGTTGCACCACAACTTAAACCAGGATAGATTTCTTCCGCAGCAACATCAAAACTGATCGAGCTAAATTGGAGAATTCTATCGCCCGTGGATATGTTGTATTGAGCTATCGCCATCTGGGTAAAATTCACCAATGACTGGTGTTCAATCATTACCCCTTTGGGTTTTCCTGTTGACCCTGATGTGTAGATGACATAAGCCAAATGATCAGGTTTAACTGTATTCACAAGATGGCGATTCCTAGGTCGCGCTTCGCTATCACTATGATCAAAAATTGCATCATGTTGACTATCTAAACAAATAATTGTCCCTGAATAATCAGATATTAAAGTAGACCATTTTTCTTGCGTTACCAACACAGAGATTTGAGCATCTTGTATCATGTAGTTCAATCTTTCTGCTGGATAATTAGGATCTAGCGGCAGATACGCTCCCCCAGCTTTGAGAATTCCTAATAAACCCACTATCATCTCTAGGGAGCGGTCTAGACAAATTCCTACAAGTACCTCAGTTCCTACCCCTAGTTTTTGCAAATAATTAGCCAGGAGGTCTGTTTGCAAATCTAATTCCTGGTATGTCAGTTGCTTATCCCTAAACACGACAGCTATTGCTTGCGGAGTTCGAGCAACCTGGGCTTTAAATAACTCATGAATACATTGTTTCAACATAAGTTTACGGGTTGTTGAATAAGTTGTTGGTGATAGCGTAGCGTGACGTAAGTCATAGGGAACAGTTTCAACTAAGATATTTTACAACACACTGCGTTGCATTCGCATCCTGGATCATTTTTTGTTAGAAAATAATGGCCTTTGAGAGTGTGACCCGAAAAAATCAGACCCACAGGCCATTTTTCTATTCTCACTATAGCGGTATGCACTTGGTAAATAATTGGACAAAATCAATTACACAAAAATCTGGACTGAAATCCTCGATTGGCAAAAGATTGGTAAATAACCAATATGCAATTAATTCTGTCTTGGCACTTACTATTCGCTCTTAAATGTTACCCAATTTAATAGTGAAATTATTCGTTTTCATCAACAATTTCCACTATTCTGGGTTCTGAAGCTGGTTCTGTGGAAGTAGAACTTACTGAACTTAGATGATCTTTCAATTTAGCTTTTAGCTCGTCTGAAATGGGTAGCTCTTCAATTTCCTTGATAAGTAATGTTTCTGACTCGGTTTTGAGCCGTTCTGAATAAACGGCCTTAATAATAGCTTCAATCCCGTATGCAGCAACACTATCTCCGACAACTGTTGTCAGACCAAGTAACCCTATACCACCAAGGATGCCGAAGGGTCCGCCTATTGCTGTGAGCGCAGCAACAATAGCAGCATTACTACCTGCTGATGTGACTGCTAAAATTAATATAATTACGCCTGGAAGACCCAGACCAGCAAGTTTTTTTGCGATTTCGTCCATTTTGATCACCTAAAGTCCTGATATTGTTGGTTGAAACTTTTCTAGTGGGAATGAAATTGGAGTCTTGATATGGCAAGAAACCGATTCTAGAATTTATACTAAGTTAGCTAAAAGTCATTCGCTTTCAAGTCAATTTTTAACATTTCCCTCCCTATTCACCTTAAATTTATAGCCATTCTCAATAATTTGGGACTTACACACTACAAGAATTAACCATCATTTGCATCTGTGAAAACTATACAACCTATTTGGTATTTTCTGTCCATACGTAAGTTTTATGATTAATCAAAAAACACTACAAATCAGGAAATTTAGAAAAGTCAAAAACATGACGATGAACTGATAGCTAGAATAACATTTCCATGCATAGTAATTCAGCAATATGAAATAAAATAGTAGCTTTATTATTACTCAAAAAGGTGTCCAATTTCCTATTTGAAGGTTGAAATACCTACTTTTCCTAGCGAGGGTAAATAGGGGCTGCTGAATAAACCTAGAACTGAGATATATCAAGAGTTTGAAGGTAAAAAAGGTGAATCAGGTGCAAGGAATAAGGGTTGAAATCAGCAAAAACCTATCACTTGACCAGATTCAATACTATTCTTCTCTTCTCTTCTTCTAATTCTTCCTCCTGACCCTTCGACAAGCTCAGGGCATCGCTCCTGACTCCTGACTCCTAGCCCTCACAGACAACTTTTTCAGCAAACCCTAAATAGTTTTTGCTTTCTGAACTCAGATGATTTTTCAATTTGAGTTTTAACTCGTCTGAAATGGGTAGCTCTTCAATTTCTTTGACAAGCAATCTCACTGACTCAGTTTTGATTCGTTCTGAATAGACGGACTTAATAATAGCTTCAATCCCGTATGCAGCAATTGCATCTCCTAAAACTTTTGTCAGTCCGAGTAAACCTATCCCTCCGACAATGCCAAATGGTCCGCCTACTGCTGTAATGGCAGCAACAATACCAGCATTACTACCTGCTGATGTGACTGCTAAAAGGAGAAGAATTACGCCCGGAAGACCTAGACCTGCAAATTTTTTCACAATTTCATCCATTTTATCACCTAGCATTCTCGTATTGTGGGTTAAATATTTTTTATTTCCCTCTTTTTTAGATTTATTTTTCATCCAGAAGGTGGCTAATTTTCCCCTTTATGGCTGATATTGCCACTGTTCTTGGCGAGGCCAAATAGTTTTTACCTGTAGGATCGCCACTACGTCCTTTAAAGTTGCGATTGGTTGCATAAACTCCTGTTTCTTCTTTATCTAACACCCCCATTCCAGAATTAATACAAGCTCCACAACCTGACTTGAGAATCTGTGCGCCTGCTTGTGCAAAAATTTCCAGATAACCCAAGGCTTCAGCTTGTTCACGAATCTCTACGGAAGCAGGGACCACAAACAAGCTCACGCCATCTGCCAGTTGACGACCTTGTAAAACTTCAGCAGCCTGGGCTAAATCATAAAGCTTGCCCCCCGTACAAGAGCCAATAAAAGCTTTGGTAATCGGAGTCTCCTCTAACTGGCTAATAGGTATGACCTGATCTGGTTTTGGAGGACGGGCAACTTGTGGTTCTAAATTACTGAGGTCAAATTGATATACTTTTTCGTATTCAGCATCAGGATCGGCAGTCATTTCTACAAACCCTTGTGTAGAACGACTTCTGACATAATTTCGGGTTGTTTCATCAGGAACAATTAACCCACAGACTGCACCACACTCAATAGCCATATTAGCTAAAGTCAATCGTTCATCAAAAGGTAGTTGTGCGAGTATTGATCCTCTAAATTCCATTACCTTACCAGTAGCACCAGCACAACCAATTTGACCTAAGATAAACAAGATAATATCTTTGGCACTAATATGGTGCGGTAGAGTTCCCGATAAATCAAATACTAATGTTGATGGAACACGAATCCACATATCCCCCATAGCATAGATATTCGCCATATCCGTAGTTCCCACTCCTGTGGAAAAAGCTCCTAATGCTCCATAGGTGCAGGTATGGGAATCTGTGCCGGCAATGATCATCCCTGGTCGGACAAATCCTTTTTCTGGAAGTAAAACGTGACAGATACCTGCGGCTTCCCCTGGGGAAACTACATCAAATAAGTGACATTCTTGGTCTTTGGCAAACTGAACCATCTGTTGATACATGAGTTCAGCTTTGTGATCAACACGGATGTCATTGACTTGGATGAAGTGATCTGCGACTAAAACTACCCGTTGAGCATCCCACAGCTTTGCATCTTCTCCATAGTGTTTATAAAATATTTTAGCGACAGGGCTGGCCACAGCATCGTGGGATAGGGCTAAATCAACTTGAGCAAAAACCACTTCTCCTGGAGTGACGTAGGTATTACCAGAGGATTTGGCTAAAAGTTTTTCCACTAAAGTCATGGGTCGCGGGGAAGTCACGCTGGCAGGAATGGTAATTTTTCCCTGACGACGCTTTTGATTAAAAGGTATCAATCCACCGGCTGCGGCGATCGCATCAACTACCGGATTCTCCGGTTTTTCTCCCAAAATTTCGAGGGTAAGTCCAATATTGATACTATTACGATAAAAAATTTCTGCGAACGATCTCGCCCGAATCAGTTCTATTCCCGCAGCTTTGATGGCAATGGGGGCAATTTCTCGACTAGAACCACAGCCGAAATTTTCTCCGGCTTCAATCACATCGTATTTTAGTAACTCCCCTACTCCAATCAGATGTTCTAAAGCATAGTGTTTCAAATTATCAGGGTCATCATTTGTCGCCCGGTTGGCAGGCATAATATCATCAGTATTGATATCATCACCTAAGTATAAAATCTGTTTGATACTACTCATAAAGCCCCCGGAATTGAGAATGTTGTTAGCTGGAAAGTTCTTCTAGTAAAAGGTCAATTAATTTTTCAGTATTGACAAATATTTCAGATCCTTGGGGAAACAAATCGGCTGTCCGATATCCTTCAGATAACACTTGCTCTTGCGCTGCTATAATTCGTTGGGCAGCACCCACTTCCCCCCATTGCTGAAGCATTAAAACACAAGCTCCAAGAGTTCCTAGAGGATTAGCAATTCCTTTACCTGCAATATCTGGGGCTGTACCGTGAATTGGTTCGTATAGTCCAAATCCATCAGCATTCAGACTGGCTGACCCTAATAAGCCAATAGATCCAACTAAAGCTCCACCAATATCGCTCAGAATATCTCCAAACATATTGCCCGCCAAAACTGTATCAAATCTCTGGGGATTAAGAACCATTTGCATGGCTAAGTTGTCTACCAGCATTGGTTCAACAACAACACCTGGAAACTTGATTGCTTCTTCTTGGACTATACGAGTCCATGGCAAATGAGGCAAAGCATTTTCTTTGTGAGCTACGGTGAGCAATCCTCTTCGCTCTTGGGCTTTTTGTAAAGCTATACGAGCGATCCGTCGAATCTCTTCATCGTAGTAGAGCATGGTATGGTAGCCATAAGCTCCCTTTTCATCTGAAGAACGTCCAGCCGGTCCAAAATAAATCCCACTAACTAATTCTCGAATGATTAGTATATCGAGTCCTTGAACCTTTTCTGGCCGAAGGCTAGATTTATGCACTAAACTATCAACAATCCGAATTGGACGCAGATTGCAAAAAAAGTCATAGTGCTTTCGCAGTTCTAGGAGTCCCCCTTGGCTAACCGCACCAAATACAATCCCATTAGCTCCATCGCACAGTTGGACAGTGGCTTGAGGGAAATAACTACCCATTTGCAAGAAGGCAGTTGCACCAAGCCAACCATAGTCTACCCGCAAGGTAAATCCTTCAATTTTAGCGACGTGTTGAAGAATTTGCAAGGAAGCTTCTACAACTTCTGGACCAATTCCTTCCCCCGGTATGGCGACAATCCGATAAGATGGCTTACTTAAAGACCCCATTTTTCCGTATTTGTTAAGTGAACTACCCTGTCCGTAAGACTGACAGGGCTTCCCAATTCATCGGGAATAGCCTCTCTTGTCTTAGTAGTTCTGTTGGCCTGAGAGTTAGACATTCCCCCCAAGGACAGGAGTCCTGATTCCCAAGACACTTACCTATTAGCTTGGAAGTCTCTTACGGCGTTGGTACTAATAAGGATTAATACATCTTTAAATTGTTAAAGCTGAACTTCCCTCAGTAAAAACATTGACAATTTTGAAAATAGCATTGATTTGGCACTTTTCGTCGTATGAAAATACCAAGAATTATTGCTGACTACGGCAGGCTAGAAGCACAACCAAAAATATAATACTAGACAATCTAATATATGACAATACCTTAGCCAAAGATAATTTTTGGCAAAACTGCCAACAATAAGCTTAAACACAGGACTTACCCTGGATTTCTCACAAAGAAAAGAAAAAAATCTGGAGATGATTTCGTAGTGAGGGCTGAAGCCCGCAAATGGGGAATAAATTCCTCACTACAAACTTTGAATTATTCAAGCCGTTCTACTTAACCTAACAACTCAATGTTAGAAAAGATGAAATCTTGAATAGAAATGCGTTCTGCGATTTCTGTGCGGATTTCCCGACGGTTAAGAATGTAGTAATTTCCTACCTTCTCATATTCATCAGTAAAATCGCTTTTACCGCCCTTTTGAGCGCCGGTTTCGGGGTCATGATAAACAGAATTGTATGTGTGAGAAAGATATCCTTCTCCAGTGTCGTGACTGCTGAAAGTGTCAATAGTCACAAAAGTACCGTGAATTAAACGGTGAACGTGGCAAACTTCATTGTTACGCACTTTGTACTTATCTCCTTCTGACTTTCCACCAACAAAAATTTCGACTGCGCCGGTTGCGTCAGTTTCACCGGGTCTAAAAGTATTTGCGCCGTGGGTTTGTTCAAAAGCGCGACGGACACGGTGAACGGCGATTTCCCAAGCTTGTCCGTGAATGGCTTTTTTAGCAGCTTCGTCTTCCACATTCAGAACTTCTGCCTTCATATTGGCATCAATCACCACTTGACCTTTGATCACTTGGTCATCATACTTATAAGTAATATCTGCGGTATAGCCAGGGAAATTTTCATCCCAAGTATAACGGTTTTGATAGGCAGCCTGAAAAAGTTCTTGGGCTGAGATTTGAGTAACTGTCATCGTGCTTGTCCTCTGGTTACAAGTTAAAATAGCTTTTTATCGTTGCTGGTATTAGCATAGAGGTAATTATCGAGGTTCGCATAGACCCCAAATGGGTACACTTATGGCTAAAACTCTCCACGCCATTTTTCAAGCGATCGCTAATGTCCAAAATGAGCAAGAATTAAAACTAGCTCTCATGGATACCATTGGCGACCATTTTGCAGTACAACATTGGGGTATGGATCTCCTAGGTGACCAATTAGATACTCAAATTGAAATTCCCGCTGTCTGCTTAGAAGCTAATCCCATTGGGCGTTATGTTGTCGAACGTCACGCCCCCACCCATGAACAATTAATTTTATCCCCAGAAGACTGGAAAAACTATTGCACTCGTCACGAACACGTAATGACTGGTCCCATAGTTTGTAATGGTCAATTAGTGGGGACTTTAAACTTTGCTCGTGACCCCGGAAGTCAGCCTTTTGATAGTAATGATTTAGCTGATTTAAGTGCAGTTTGTTTACATTTATCAGCGAAAATGGCCACACTCCAAGCAACACCAAAAACCTTTGCATCTGCTGGTAATTGTCCTCTCACAGCGCGAGAATTAGAAATTGCCAAATTAGTGGCTCAAGGTTTAACTAATGGGGAAATTGCCGTTAAATTATGGATTACTCAAAATTCTGTCAAGCAAGCTTTAAAAAGGATGTTCCGTAAATTAGAGGTTTCTACTCGTGCGGAAATGGTGGCAAAACTACAAGATAGATTAGTTTCCTAATAGCTATAAGTAGATCATCATAGAATGATAGATAATAGATACCCGACTTCTTAAATAAGTCGGGTATCTGAGTATTCAAATATGTTACTCTTTTGCTACAGTTAATATCAAAATATTTTGTTAATGTCAAAAGAAATCCGATTATATTTTGATAATTATAGGTTGGGTTAAGCGACAGCAACCCAACAAAATTTCAGAAATGTTGTCTTGATTTATAAACATAGTTTTATTCTATTATGCACAAATTATTAACTGGAGCTTTGTCCACAGAAAAATTGACAGTGAAAATCCCCAACTTACCTCTATCATTAGCAGGATTAAAGTTGGTACAAATGTCAGATTTTCACTATGATAATGGTCTATTATCAGAAAAAATGTTAACAGAAGCAATTGCAGTTAGTAATGCCACAAAACCAGATTTAGTTATTTTAACTGGCGACTATGTTAACACAATTGCTAAACCAATTCATCAACTAGCACTAAGATTAAAAAATCTAGAAAGTCGCTATGGTGTCTATGCTATCCTTGGCAATCATGATATTTGTTATCCCAGTTCAAGATCAGAAATTACAAATGCTTTAACAAATGTGGGGATTAATGTACTTTGGAATCAAATTGCTTACCCAGTTGGAGAAAAATTACCTCTAGTGGGATTAGCGGATTTTTATGCCAAAGAATTTAATCCAGAAGCAATTATGAATCAACTTGATTCTACTACACCTCGGATTGTCTTATCTCATCACCCAGATACAGCCGAAATCCTCAAAAAATGGCGGGTAGATTTACAATTATCTGGTCATAGTCACGGTGGACAAATCGTAATTCCTGGACTGGGGCCTGCAATGATTTACTATGCAAAAATAGTCAAAAAAATCCCCAAAAAAATTCGGCGTAAATTACCATTTTTACGGAAAACCCATTCTATATTACGCCATTGGCAATGGTCACAGGGTTTACATAAAGTGGGAAATAATCAATTATATGTAAACCGAGGTCTAGGAACTTATTTCCCCGGACGGTTATTTTGTCCACCAGAGGTTACTATTATTACTTTGGAAGTCTCTCCATGAAGATTTATAGAATAATAGACCGCAGATAAACGCAGATAAACGCAGATGAAGACGGATGAATAATTTCTTCCTTTGCGCCTTTGCTCCTTTGCCCCTTTGCGCGAAACAAAAACAATATAGTACAATAGAAAATTAGCATCAAATTGTGATTTTTTATGTCTGCTACGCCGTTTGTATCTCAGCTAGATTCTCCTAACTCCACTAAATCTCAACTTCTTCCCCCTCTCCTTGGTGCTTCCGTGACGGAGTTAACTGCTTGGGTACAGCAGCAGGGACAACCGAGTTATCGGGGTAAGCAATTGCATGATTGGATCTATAATAAGAGTGTGCGATCGCTCGCTGATATTTCTGTATTTCCGAAAAATTGGCGTTTGCAAGTTGCAGATGTTCCCATAGGTCGTTCTTCTCTACATTACCGTTCTGTTGCCCCCGATGATACCGTCAAATATCTCCTCAAATTGACTGACGGGGAAATTGTGGAAACAGTGGGTATTCCCAGCGATAAACGCTTAACAGTCTGCGTTTCTACTCAAGTTGGTTGTCCTATGGCTTGTGATTTTTGTGCGACTGGGAAAGGTGGTTACAAGCGTAATCTTACCCGTGCGGAAATTGTTGATCAAGTCCTGACTGTCCAAGAGGATTTTCAAGAACGGGTGAGTAATGTGGTATTCATGGGCATGGGTGAACCATTGTTGAATACGGAAAATGTGCTTTTAGCGATTAAATCCATTAATCAAGATCTGGGAATTGGTGCGCGATTTATTACACTGTCTACTGTAGGTATCCGCGATCGCATTCTTGAAGTCGCCCAACACCAACTACAAATTACCCTCGCTGTCAGTCTCCACGCACCCAACCAAGCATTACGAGAACAACTCATTCCCAGCGCCAAACCCTACCCCATAGAAGACTTACTGGCAGAATGTCGAGAATATGTAGAAATAACTGGACGCAGAGTTAGTTTTGAATATGTTCTTCTCGCTGGAGTCAACGACTTACCCGAACACGCTTTAGAACTATCAAAACGTCTGCGGGGTTTTCAAAGTCACGTTAACTTAATTCCCTATAATCCCATTCAAGAAGTAGATTATAAAAGACCAACCCGCGACCGAATCGAAGCCTTTGTTAATGTTCTTCAACAACAAAATACTGCTGTTAGTGTCCGCTATTCTCGCGGTTTAGAAGCCGATGCTGCTTGTGGACAATTAAGAACAACAAAAAGGTAATTAAAATTGTCAATTATTTCCTAGCATAAATGCCTGGTGCATAAGCCTCAATTACTTTACCGGTGCGGGTGCAAGTTATCATTAGGTAATCGCAACTAGGGCATTGTGTCCGCGTAATTTGACTATCAGAAATATAGTGACGTTCAGCAGCACTACCGCAATTTGGGCAATGAATCTTTTGTGATACTTGCATTTTAAAACCCCTGGATTTAATAATTTTTTAGAAAAAGTGACAAAAATTGTTTAATTGTTGTGAATGTGAAAAATTTGATATCTTAGGTCATTATCTCAAACCTGATAATTATTATCATCATACCTGAGATATATAAATTTACTTTAGATGTAACTTTCCTTAGATTAGCCGTGATCCCTATGGTGTAATCCTTGAGATAGTCCTGTTTATTCTTGTGGAAAAATAAGTTATTTTCCCATTCAAGCGTTACCAAATAGAAAAAACTGTAATCAAAGTCACAAAATCAATAGTTTTATATTTAATTAATATTTGCACAGACCACATACCTATCCCACCAGTCATACAATTATTGTGGGGTGGGCTTCTAGCCCGTCCATTTAGTATTTAGGGAACATCAAAAAATAAATTACCCAATTTTGTGGGATGGGCATCCTGCCCGTCCTTGATGATTAGCGGGCAAGACTTGTACTGAGCTTGTCGATAGCGCAGCGTGGCGTTAGCCATAGTATGCCCGCACTACAAGAAATTTTTGGGTATTTTTTTAATTGGAAGTCCCTTATACTAGATACTAGGAAAATATATTAGTCCGTTTTAACGGACTTGAGCTATGAGACAGGGAATTTATTCCCTTTCCGGTTGTGGAAGGCAACAGATAAGCCGTTTTGAGTATAATTGTATTTACCTACTTAACCATGAATAAAAAAGTAAGTAGTCATCCCAAAAGCTACCACAATCACGAATTTTCGCACCAAGCTGGGTTCTAGTCTGCGGGCAAAATGAGCGCATAAATAACCACCCAGAGAACCACCAACCGCCATGATCATAACTTGATGCCAAGCAATCAAATTAGCGAACATAAAAGGAATAATTGCCACACCATTAATGCAACTACCCAATAAAGTTTTAAAAGCATTAATAGAGTGAATATTTTTCATCCCTAAAAAGGTTAAAGTTGCTAACATTAAAATGCCTATACCCGCACCGAAAAAACCACCATATATAGAGATTGCCAATTGAGAAACTAGGAGAATAAATAAAGGTGGAGGTGCAGAAACATCATTTTTACTCTGAAGTTGCAGCCAGCTTTTTAGAGATTCACTAAATGTAAATATCAATGTTGCTGATAGTAACAAATAGGGCAGCATCTTTTTAAATACATCTGGTGATGTATATAATAAAGCCACTGAACCAATGACACCACCCACTAAACTGGTACCAGCTAGTAATAATAATTGTCGTTTTTCGATGTTTAAATCTCGACGATAAGCTCCTGCACTAGCTATAGCTGCTATCCACAGTGCAGTATTATTTGTAGCATTAGCGTTAATTGGGGCGATACCTGTAAATATCAGGGTAGGAAAGGTAATAAAACTGCCACCACCCGCTACAGCATTGAGTCCACCGGCAATAAATGCGGTGCTGAACAGAAGTAAGCTATGGATTAAAGTTAAATCTTGCGGCATTTTCTGTAATTAATAAACTCAGTTATACTGTTGTACAATAAAATACTGTAAGTTTATCGAATTATAGTTGATTTATTTTCTGGGTGCTGTTAAACCGGGGTAAATTCTCGAAGGTAGTCCAGGAGTTGTTATCAACCCAGGAGAACCAACTCTCCCATAGTTGGGATTATTAGTTAATGATTGAATAACTTGGGGATTCAAGCCTAATTGAGGTAAGTTAAACTGCTCTGTGGCTGTTCTCCCTAAATTTGATAATACACCAAGGTTTGTTAAATTTGTCCCAAAATTAAATGCTCCAGGTTGAGTTATATTTGTGAGTAAATTAGTATCAATCTTGCCACCAGTAATGGCGATATTTCCGGCTTGGGTAAAGTTATTAATTTTCTGAAGAGAAGAGACAACACCATTGATAGTTATAGGAGTATTATTAAAAAGTAGAGAATTACCATTAGCAGTTTGTGATCTCCCAGTTATTAAACCAGATAAAGTCCCAATTGTCGGTTGACCATTTTGGAGAATACCTCCTAAATTACTAACTTCTTTTAATTGTCCAGTCCCTTGAAAATTAGATATTCTACCAATGTCAGTTTCTAAATTAAATGAGTTAACATCTAACCCAGTGAATCTATTAGCAATAGGGACTATGGGATTGTCATAGTTATAATTCAGATTTCCAGATAGATTACCACCTTGAATCATGATTTGCCCTTGAACAGGTAAACTAGCAGCTAAAATATAACTACTAAATATTCCCACTTTTAAAATATTACTAATAGATTTAGTCCACATTTTTTTTGCAACTCCTATTATAGAAAAATTTGTATTTTAATTGGTAAGAATATATCTTTAGAAACTAAAAGTTGTTCGGAGAACACCAATGGTAATCATGTCGCTATTCGGGCTATGTCTTGGCTCAAATATCAAGATTACACCAGGAGTAATATTAATATTATCTGACATTCGATAACGATAGAAAGCTTCTATATGAGTAGTAGTTCCTGGTTGTCCTCCCGCACTACCAAGAGAATCTTTAAGAATACCTGGAAGATTATTACCTGTTGGTAAATCACTACTAACAATTTTCGGAGGTTGTCCGACATAAATTCCCCCCAAATTTCCTTGTCCCAATAAATCAGGAAAGTTAAGAAAAGCCATCCAATTATTAGTTTTTACACTCCCTGATTGTCCAGGTATGCGAGAAGTCGTAAAACCTCCCCAACCACCTATTGTCAACTTAGGATTAACCTGCCAAGATGCAGTAGCACCAAAAGCATCAGTTGTCAGGGGACTAGTAGAAGTAGGTGTATAAGCCAATAAATCATCACCAATTCCAGTTCCTAAAAATCCTGTAGTCGAGTAGGAATTAATATAATTTAGTGCTACATCAATATTATTAGTAGGAGCAAGATTTAATTGCACTCCGGTGGCATTTCCCCCATTAAATAATCCGGCATTTTGGCTACTATCGGCGGATTTACTCGCTGTATAAACTGCTTGCAAACTAATTCGTTTATTCATTTGCCAATCCAAGCCCAAACCACCTGTACCATTACCAATTGCTAAAATTGGGTTACGTTGAGCAAAGGCAGAAATGGGACCTTTACCTGCACTTTCTATGCGGTTTGCTCCTCGAAAAGTGTTGATAGGATTAACCCCTGCTGGACCAACTATTACTGCTACTTTATCACCTACTAAAAACCGATAATTGAGGTCAGTTAAAACTAAGCTATTATCTGTATTACCTTCATAAGCTAATCGGGTATCGTTGGTTATTCGCGGGGCATTGAAACTAGCTGTACCCCCATTACCAGCTTGTAATCCTGTTACTAAAAAGCTGCGGTTTTTAAATTGGGTAAGTAGTGTGAGTTGAACATTACTAATAACGTTAATTTTTGTTCCGTTATCTATTGTTTCTTTAATCCCATCTTTTGGTGACAAATCTGCACTATTTTCACTCCGTCCTTGAATACCAAAAATTGCTTGTCCAAATAGTTTGGTAGTTGTGGAAAATTGATTTGCTTCTAGTTCTGTGGTTTTTGCCTCTAAAGTATCTACTTTTCCCCGGAGTGTGGCTAATTCAGCAGCAAATTCTTCTCCTAATTTTTGTAATTTACTAAAATCTTCTTTTGTGACTGCGTTACTTGTGCTTGTAGCTATCAATTCATTAACTCTATCTAAACAAGCATTTAACCCAGCAGCGAATTCATAGCGCGTTAAAGCTCGATTTCCTCGGAAAGTTCCATTGGGATATCCAGCAATGCAAGCATATCGTTCAACTAGAGATTGTAAAGCCTGAAATGCCCAATCTGTGGGTTCTACATCTCTTAATTGAGAAACTGATGTAACTTGTTCTATCTCTAATGAATCAACATTTTCGCCATTAGCTATAGCATGACTAAATAAGGCATAAGTTAAATTAACTACAGATACCAGTAATATTCTTGTGATTAACTTGATCATCTTTGCTTGCACACCACACATTAATAAGTGATGATAGATTAATGTTTTTATTTTCGCAATACTTATGCAATATCAGAGACAAAATAAGATAATTTTGGTTGTTTTTGCCTTGAACCAACTAGAAACAATTAAGCTATGATGAAGTTAATTTGTATTATTTTGTTTCAAATTGTTTAAAATCTTGCCAAAAGTCCGCTTCTAATGCCTTTGGTAACATCATAACCCAGTCTATAAAACGGTAAAGGTTACGAATATCCTTTTCTGGCATTGTTCATACAATGCCGTGCCGTCAATGGCACAATCTTTCACTATGTGTAGGCCTTTACAAGAACTGATACCAAAAATATGTCGTTTTGATATTTTAGGATTATAGTTATAGAACTAACTCTTAGTGCGTCTGACAATGGTTCTTCCCAATCCACTATATACTACAGACTGCGGTGCGGCTTATCTTGGTGATTCCCTACAATTGCTGGATCAACTGGAATCTGACTCAATAGATTTAGTGCTGACATCACCACCTTTTGCCTTGCAACGCAAAAAGGCTTATGGCAATGTAGAGCAGGAAGATTATGTTGATTGGTTGCTTGAGTTTTCCAAAAAAGTTTATCGAGTTCTGAATTCAACTGGTAGTTTCGTACTTGATTTAGGTGGAGCTTATGAAAGTAAACGTCCAGTTCGCTCTCTCTATAACTATCGAGTTTTAATTAAACTTTGTGATGAATTGGGATTTAGACTGGCTGAAGAATTTTTTTGGTATAACCCAGCTAAACTACCTTCACCAATTGAGTGGGTTAATAAGCGAAAAATTCGAGCAAAGGACTCTGTAAATACCGTCTGGTGGCTCTCAAAAACTGATCATCCTAAAGCAAATGTTAGTAATGTTTTAGTCCCTTACTCTGAGCGAATGAAGAAGCTACAGGCAGATCCTCAAAAATACTATACACCGAAAGAAAGACCTTCAGTCCATGATATCAGTAAGAATTTTGCTACTGATAATGGTGGTGCTATACCATCAAATTTGTTAGAGATTGCAAATACTGAAAGTAATTCTAGTTATATTCAATTATGTAAATCTATTTCCATACCCCCTCATCCAGCGAGATTTCCTCAAAAGTTGCCAATGTTTTTCATTAAATTTTTGACTGATCCTGGAGATAAAGTTCTAGATATATTTGCAGGCTCAAATACTACAGGTTTTGCGGCTGAACAGATAGAAAGAAGTTGGATTGCTTTTGAAAAAGAGCCATCTTATTTAGCATCTTCAGCTTTCCGGTTTCTAGATAAAACTCAAAGCTCGAAGGAGGCTCTGACTCTTTATGAATGTCTTCTTGCTCAAAAAGAATCTGTTTGTTTAACTACTTCAAAGCAATTAGCTTTGAAATTATGAAGGTTACTTTAAATTGGCAAATTTCCTGGAATTGTTTGTTGATTCTGTTTAGGATAAACCAACTCACCTTCTTTTTCTATTAAACTTAAAGGGATTTTAGGATTATTAATAGATTCCATTCCGCCACGTATTCTAGATTCCCAGTAACTGAACTTAGTTTCAAGTGAAGTAGGGTCAACTCTGTATATAGCTTTTAATAAAATTCCTTCATAAACAGCAATATACCAAGCTTTTACAGCACGATATTTGGCTAAGATATCAAGGTTAAGATGATGATTTGTGGTGACACTTTTACTTAAAAGTTTATTAATTGTTTTTAATTCATATTCATTTTTTTCTGCATCAATTGCATCATTGCCTTCACGTCCAGGTGATATCCGCAAACCAAGTAAGATTAAAACTTGAAGAACTTTCCCTCCATTGTCTTGAAAAACATCATTAATACCATACTCATTTGCCAGACTCTGTAATTCCTGAATAGCCCCAAGTGCTGTCTGTAATCGTTCTAAATCTGAACGGCGCTCTTTAGTTGTGTTAACTGCTTCCTTAACAGGTTCAACAAGAGAGGGAAGAACTACCGGAGTTTGTAATTCAGTGAGAAAGTTTGTACTGATATCTGTTTGGGGTGTGACATTCATTAAGTATGGTACTGACACTTTCAGGGCTTCAGCAATATCTAAAATTGTTTCAAAAGACGGAGCGCGTTCACCTCGTTCTATGTAGCTAATATGCTCAACGGATTTATCAATATCCTCTGCTAACTGCTCTTGTGTAATACCTCTGTCTTTGCGAAGGGCTTGGACTCTATCACCAAAAAGCTGTTTAACTTCTTTATATCTTTCAAAACTCATAAAAAACTAAAACGAACTAAAAGTACGTCTTGAATCTTATACAAAGCATCAAAATGTTAAAACGAACTAAAAGTACGTTTATGCTTAGAGTTCAATTAACTACCTAAATTGGGTTAGTATTTGAACAAATTTTATTTACTACTTCCTTAATTCTGAAAGTTACAGAATAGGTATCTCAGATAATATTAGGTTTATTTAATCCTAGAAAAGCCTAATTCACCTAATTTCAACAACAATTATAGGTGTACAAAATCTGAGAAAAATCCAACCGTTTCAGTGCAGAAGGTTGAATATAAAAGTTACCAACTCCCTCATCTCCCCACATAATTGAATGCTCATCATCAGAGTTCATTTGCAATAGCAGAAAATCATAACCTTCCTCTTCCTGCAAATCTGCACGATCATCATTTTGCACAAATGCGGGATATCCTCCTAAACAATGTCCTCCTAATGATTCCTCATATTTTTCTTCATATTCATTGAGAAAATCATCTACAAGTTCTTCTAAAGAATTTTCCATTGCTTTGGTTAGATTATCTTGTTGAAAGATGGGAAAATGGCTTTTAACTAAGTTTCTAAACCGATAATCTGATGCACTCATAGGAGTTGATTTAATAGCGAAATTCAAACCCAGACAGTCTAATAATGGCAAACCTATTCCTGGAGGTAAAAAATCAAAATTATCTAGAAGATTATCAATATTTAAATCTGGTTCTGGAAAGTAAATAACTCGAAAAGTAGTTTGTTTTAATTGGGGATATTCTTCAATTCCATAGGCTGTTTCACCTCCGGCTTCAATATAAAATTGAAGAATCCCTTTTTCTGGTAAATCTTCTAATTTAGGAGTTTCAGCAAAGTTGATTTGTGCTAAAAGATGGAGGGGTGTACCATCTGGGGCTTCAGGATAGGTCGTATTTTTGGGCAGGTAAGGTAAACCACCAAATTTACTTTGCCATAGGGTAGTTTCTGTTGTTGAAGATGGAGTAATTTCTATATAAGGTTTGATAATTGCATTGGCAAATTCATCTACTTGATTTTTTAATTCTAAGAACATTCCATACAATTCATCTGGAGTGAGATCTTTGTTATTTTCGTCTACGGTCACAGATTCGATATCATACCAACCGTGTGTGAGTAATTCTTGAATACTTTGATTAAAAAAAGCTTCTGCTTCGGCTTCAGAAGAGAATTTATGCAGTTCTTGATAATGGGTAACATTGCAGCCATCTAGGTGAATGGACGTTCTCAGGGAACTTAATCTAAATATTTTATTGCATTTCATGATAATTAACCTTAGATGTGATTATGAATGATACTGGTAATATTTGAAGGGTCTTTCTTTTATTTGTAGTAAGTATTATTTTAAAATCATATTTTACCACATACTCCAGTTTCATTAATTCGGAAAACATGCAGTTTGACATTTGGGTATTTTTGATGTGCTTGTTGTGCGGCTAATAAGGGATCTTCATGAATAAAATATTCACGGCTATTTGGCTCAATTGCTATGTACCAGTTATAGTGAGTTTTAATGAGTTCTGCTTGTAACTGCTCAAAAATTATTTTACAGTTTTGAGACAATGTTTCCCGTTCAGTCTGCCATTGTGCTTTCTGTTCTTGAGTCCATTGAATTTCTGGGAAGATTCTGCCTCTGCGGACTGTATGAGTAGATTTTGTTTCTGGCATAGCTTCGTTGTGTATTAATGAAAAATATATTATTCCATTTTATCGCATTTTTTGATTAATTTATTCCAAATTGATATGTTGAAAATTATCAAGATGAAAAATTCGTAATTGATAATTCTTGAAATTACGAATTACGAATTTTTAATTACCTATGCTGTCAGTTTAGCTAATGCCTTTTCTACAGCTTTTAATGCTTGCTTGATTTCTGCCTCTGTGACAATGAGAGGGGGAACAAACCGCACTACTTTAGGACCTGCGGGAACAAGTAATAAACCTTCTGCCATTGCAGCTTTGACAACTTCACCAGCAGTTAAGGGAATATCGGCTTTGATTTCCATGCCGCTAATTAAACCCCAACCGCGTACTTCTGAGATATGCTGAGGATATTGACGAGCGATCGCTCTTAATCCTTCTCGTAAATGTGCGCCCTGTTCTCTGACATTCTCTAAAATATTCTCTTTTTCCAAAGTCTCACACACACTCAGCGCCACACCACAAACAAAGGGATTACCGCCAAATGTACTTGCGTGTTCTCCTGGTTCAAAAATATCGCAGAACTTCTTACTCATCATCGCACCGATGGGAATACCACCGCCCAAACCTTTCGCACTGGTGAAAATATCTGGTTCTACTCCCAAATGTTCATAACCCCATAATTTGCCACTGCGTCCCATACCAACCTGTACTTCATCAAAAATCAACAAAATGCCAGTTTCGTCGCAAATCTCCCGTAACCGCTTAAAGTAAGCAATATCCCCAGGACGAACGCCACCTTCCCCTTGCAATGGTTCAATTAAAATTGCCCCGACCCGATAATTACCTTCGTCTAATTCAGTAACAGCGGCTTCCACTGCTCTAATATCGTTGTAATTTACATAATGGAAACCAGGAACTAAAGGATCAAAATGCTTTTGATACTTGGGTTGTCCAGTGGCAGTCACAGTGGCTAAAGTCCTTCCGTGAAAACTGGCATGGGCAGTTAAAATGATTGGGTGGGCAATTTCTAGGACAGTGTGGGCATATTTCCGCGCTAGTTTAATTGCTGCTTCGTTGGCTTCAGCGCCAGAATTGCAGAAAAATACTCTATCTGCACAGGAATGATTAACAATCCATTTAGCTAATTCACCCTGTTCAGGAATATAGTACAAATTGGAAACATGATGCAATTTCTGGATTTGTCTAGTTACAGCCTCTACCATTGCTGGATGGGCGTGTCCTAGAGTACAAGTGGCAATGCCCGCGACAAAATCCAGATATTCGTTGCCCTGACTATCCCAAACACGGCAACCAGCACCCCGTTCTAAAGCCAAAGGAAACCGCCCATAAGTGGACATGACAGCCGCATCGAAGCTATCAACATCAAAAGGTGTAGATGGCATAATACCTGACTCCAAGGGGTTCGTGGCTTGTTCAATTAGAGTTTGCACGCTCACTACCGCTACTCCTGAAAAGCTTTTATCGTAATACTTTACTAGGTTCTGGGAAATATGAACAAAATTTTTGATGATTTTAGGAGGAGTCACCGAGTCAGGAGTCAGGAGTCAGGAGGAAGAAAGAACAAAGAGGAAAGAAAGAAGAAGGAGGAAAAATCACCCATGATTGTGCAAATATTATTTATTTTGAATCCCTACATGAGAAATTGTTTAATTCTTAATTCGGGCTTGCTGATTTTGAAACTATCAAAAAACTATCACTTTTCCAGATTCTTCCTCCTGACTCCTGACTCGGTGACTCCTGACTCCTGAACTCCTAATTCTTAATTGCCTGTGTATTCTACCCTTGAACAAAAATATCAACGGATTCAAAAAGAATTAATGGCTGGGGCGCTTGCTTTAGCTGGTATTTCCCTAATTGGGACTTTATGGTATTCCCTGGTTGAGGGCTGGAAATGGGAAGATGCAGCTTACATGACTGTAATTACTCTAGCAACTGTCGGTTATGGAGAAACTCACCCATTAGGTAGCCGAGGGCGTTTATTTACCATTGTCTTAATTTTAATGGGTGTGGTGAATCTTACTTATATTGTTAATAGATTTACAGCCGCAGTCATTGAAGGTTATTTTCTAGAAGGAATTCGACTCCGACAACAAAGGCGTTTAATGGAATCATTATCAGAACATTATATTATCTGTGGATTTAGTCGCACTGGGCGACAAATTGCTAAGGAATTTCAGGCTGAAGCTGTTTCTTTTGTCATTATTGATTCGGAACTTGAATCTGTCCAAAAAGCCCAGGAAATTGGTTACATTGTTTTTCAAGGTGATGCGACGTTAGATGATACTTTGTTAAAAGTTGGCGTTACTAAAGCAATTTGTATTGTCGCGGCTTTACCTTCAGATGCGGAAAATTTATATACTGTTTTATCAGCAAAAACTCTGAATCCAGGCATTCGGGCGATCGCTCGCGCTAGTACAGAAGAAGCGGTACAAAAGTTACAGCGTGGTGGCGCAGATGCCGTAATTTCACCGTATATCACCGGCGGCAAACGCATGGCAGCAGCAGCCCTCAGACCGCAGATTTTGGACTTTGTGGATGGGATGCTTTCTGGTACAGACCGTCAGTTATATATGGAAGAATTTTTACTAGATTCCGATAGGTGTCCCTTCGTTGGTCAAAGTTTACAAAAAGCCAAATTGCGATCGCAATCAGGCGCATTAGTTCTGGCAATTCGTCGTCTTGATGGTAAACTCATTGGTGGTCCAACTGGAGATACTGTTTTAATGTCAGGAGATACTTTAATTTGTATGGGTACGGCTGAACAATTGCGGGATTTAAATCAAATTCTTGGTCCAATTAATTCTATTCCCCTTAAACGTCCGAAAAATAGCTAAAAGCAGACTTATTTTGCAAGTTAGAAGATGGTAGAATTACTGTAGCTTTTTTGTATAACTTGTAAAATCATGAAACTAGCTTTAGTAGCGGCCACTATTTTTACCCTGACTTTAGGATTTTACACCCCAAAAGTCACCGCAGCACCTATAAAAACACCTAAGACCTTTACAGAATGGTGTCAACAAAAAGCCAGTTTACCTCAAGAGACCAGAAGAACGGTAGAAGCATTATTAAATGTTGCTGAAACGCAAAATTGTAGTCAAGCTAATCAAACGCTGACTAAATTGACTTCTCTTGACCTTGGGG
>NZ_VIKZ01000011.1:62022-65566 GCF_009711985.1 Dolichospermum sp. UHCC 0260
CTTGACCTTTCTGGGAATCCACTTACCTCTAAAAAATGTCCCATTCAACCAGAATCTATTTGTAGTTTTTAGTCAGTCCTATTTTAGTGCGTTACGGACTTACTAACGCACCCGACAAATACTCAATTTCACTAAATATTACCGGGCTAAAAATGTAAGTTAGAGCAAAATTCTACTCTACTAAACCATGTTTCATCGCAAATCTGACCAATTCTGCACGATTACTAGTTTCTGTTTTTCTCAATAAACTACTAACATATTTCTCTACCGTGCGCGGACTTAAATGTAAATGATTACCAATTTCTCCATTAGACAAACCATGAGTTAATAAGTCTAAAACTTCTGTTTCTCTAACAGTTAGCGGTGTCAATACTTGAGATTGTTGTACATGAGTAGGAATAGAAATATGACCGTTTTTTGCTTTTGTATAAGTGGCAAAACTGATTTCTTCCTGATAAAGAAAACGACATTCTGATTGGATGATTTGCGATCGCTCTAACAAATTACGTATAGCAGCGGCTATCTCTTCCAATTCAAAAGGCTTAGGCAAATACAAATCACAACCAGACTGATATCCCAAAATTCGTTCTTGGGTTTTCGTTCTCTCTGTCAACAAAATCACAGGTAATAATCGAAACGCCGATAATTGCCGAACACGACGCACCAACTCATAACCATTCATCTGTGGCATCATAATATCTGTCACCATCAAATCAGGATGACGCTTTTCAACCATAGCCAAAGCATCTATACCATTATCAACAGTTATAACATTATACCCGGACAGATCAAGATAATCACTAATAGATAGACGGGTGCCTAAATCATCATCTGCGACAAGAATAGTCAAGGGCATGGATAATACACCCCTATAATTTTTTGACCGAGTAATTTACTGTAATCACAAATATTAATAGACACAAGCAAGAATACTAATTTGATCTTTAATACTATGACAAGATTACTTACTCATGATGACATCATCAATGATTTCTAAAGAAAATATTAAATTTTTAGGAATAGTTAACAAAACTTTACGTAATTTAGAGACTAAACAGGTTTACCTGTCACCTGTCTTTGTGAACTACAATCAATAAAAGAGTTAGTCTAAATAAATTTTTAGGCGTATTTATTAAAACTAAGAAGATTTTCGATGAGTGATAAACAGAGTGAAGGTTACAAAGTTATTTGTGATAATCGGCAAGCACGGTTTTTATATGAAATCATAGAAACCTATGAAGCGGGAGTTCAGTTGACAGGAACTGAAGTAAAATCAATTCGTGCGGGTAAAGCCAATTTGCAAGATGGCTATGCGTTGCTTCGTGACGGTGAAGCATGGTTAATCAACGTGCATATTTCTCCTTATGCCTCTAGTGGTGCATATTTTAATCACGAACCCAGACGAACCCGCAAATTATTACTTCATAAACAAGAACTGCGTAAACTTATTGGGAGGGTACAACAGGAAGGTTTAACCCTAGTCCCCTTAAAAATGTATCTGAAACGAGGTTGGGTAAAAATAGTCATTGCGCTGGGTAAAGGTAAAAAACTCCACGACAAACGCGAAAGTCTCAAACGTCGTGACGACCAGCGAGATATGCAAAGGGCAATGAAGAGGTATTAGGAGGCAGAGGGCAGGGGAAATTCCCACAACCGCCTCCGAATGAATTCGGAGTCTCATAGCAAAAGTCGTCTAAAGACGACTATTAAAGGCTTTGAGTCCACTTCAGTGGACTTGAACTATTAGACTGGGAATTCATTCCCAGGCGGGTTAGGAAACTCTTTTCTAAGCGTGATTATGATTATTGCGGGTTAAAGGTTGCCAATAACTGGCAATTAAAGCCATCATTAACCACCAGAGAGTATTAACTTCAGGACGATAGAAAACTGTATCAAATAAACCCTGAGTTAATAAACCTATTATAGCAGCTATTGCCCCCATTAGCCACAAGCCTTCCATATTCTTAGTTTTTCGTAACCGACTTAATTGCAAATATCCTGTATTTAATGCAACGACAATCAACCACATAAAACAAGTAAAACCCAAAAAGCCAGTTTCTACAATCGTTTCTAGAAACACAGAATAGGCACTTAAGGCTGTAAATTTCGGATGTTGGTACAGAGGATAAACTTTATTAAAAGCACCATGTCCTGGTCCTATACCAATTATAGGGCGATCGCGGATCATTTGAAATACCGATTCCCAGACATTTTTCCGAAAGTTATTACTACTGTCTTTGCGGTCGGCAAATATACTCACGATTCGCACCCGGAAGGGTTCGACAAATATCAATCCAATTATCAATAACCCCACTACAGTTCCTAAGAATATTGGTAAAGACCAAGTCCGCCAAAATGGGGGCATACTTATACTCCACCAATAAAACAGCAACACCGCTATTGTCAATAATTCCACTAATAAGGCAATCCAACCACCGCGACTAAAGGTCAAAATTAAAACAGCAGCGTTAACCACAAACATTGTTAATGCTAATGATTTCCTAATCCAACCCGGCCAAGCTACAATAGCAACTAAGCTCAAAATTACAGCGGGTAAAAGATATCCAGCTAATAGGTTAGGATTTCCTAAGTAACTGTAAACTCTCGTAGTTTTAGCTAAGGGAGATTCTGGGTCAACCCACGTAGCTAAGGCCTTCGCACCAAAAAACCATTGTCGCAACCCATAGACGCTGACGATTAGGGAAATATGCAAATAGAGGGTAATTAACCAAGACCGAAACCGCGCCACTCTCAACACTCTAGCACAAAGAACAAACAGCAATAAATAAAGTGTTAATGTTTGTAAATCACCTAATGCTGCTTTTTTCACCGGTGATAATGCTGTTGATATGGCAGCAATACTCCAATACAGCAATACTAGTAAATGAATGGGAGTGGCAGTAGGAGCATTAACTGATGTATAATCATCGGATAAGGTCAATAATAACCACAATCCCACACAAGCTACTAACAATAAACCCATTAAGGTGCTAGAAACAAAAGGTGCAAGTCCATAAACAAGGCTAAGTAAGCCAACAGCAATTATATCTCCCCACTGGATGAAAATACTACTTTGTCGCCAAGGTTTTAACAGTCCCACCAAAAACTTATGGAGGTAACTGCTAGACAAATATTCTTTCAGTGGTAAGGAAGATAAAGTTAATCTTTCCCAAACTAAGTTCATGAGGAAATACAGAGTACAGAAGTTATAAAGTATAGCTTATCGCCAGTCTAATTGTAAACTTATTTTGAAAGGAAGAATCGGCAAGGGTTAAGAAGCAAAAGGCAACGGAAAACAGGAAATAAAAACCAGTATTAGCAGATTGCTTAACAAAAGTATTGTCATAGCAACGAAATTTATGGGAATCTTAACGTTAAACATCAGATTGCTAAACAAAGCTATTGTTGTCTTATCCAATAGATTTGTCTGAAAATAAATGCTTTAAGATTAACAGCATTTACTTAAAGATTGCGTAAACGTTCAAGATTATCACGTACAATAATAGTATGAGGGTGATCTACTCCTAATCGTTGTTCCAAAATA